>CAXUEM010000004.1:16423-22024 GCA_964249885.1 uncultured Hymenobacter sp.
TTTTTTTTTTTTTGGTGGGTTTGGTTTTTGGGGGGGGGGGGGGGGGGGGGGGGGGGGCCCCCCCCCGGGGGGGGGGCCCCCCCGGGGGGGGGGGGGGGGGGGGGGGGGGGGGCCAGCCCCGCACCCTACATTTTTTTGGTTTGGCTGGCATCCACGGTTTTTAGCTCTTCCAGATGATTGCGGTACCAGTTCACGCCGGCGTACTCCGCGTTCAAGGCGTAAATGTCTGGCCTTTGTTTTAATAAAGTCAGGATGTCATCTAGCCCGAAGTTGGGGTTGGTCGGATACAGCTCCTCATACACGGCTTTAATGAACTGATAGTCGGCCGGATAGTCTATCGTGAAGCGGTGCGACATGGAGTAATCCAGCCCGGTTTCCCAGGCCAGGTTGGCGAGGCGGAACCGGTCGGAGTTTTCCCAGAAAAAGGGCGTGGTGTGCTCGCGTTCCAGCGGGCGGCGGGCCTCGTGCCAGGCGGTTGCCAGCGCGGGCAAGGCCATAACTTCCACGTCGTTGCCGTCGGGATAGGTGGCCGGGTGCAGGTTGCTCACGAAGTCATATTCGCCTTCGTGTTCCTCATAAAAGCCTAGCACCCGGTCAATCACGGCCGGGTCAATGAGCGGGCAGTCGGACGGAATCTTGACCACCGCGCGGGTTTCGCCAAAATGCCGGGCGGCCTGGTAGTGGCGGTCGAGTAAATCCAGGGCGCTGCCGCGAAAGCACTCCATCTGGTACTGCCGGCACAGGTCGGCCAGCGGGTCATCACCGGGCTCGTCGGTGGTGATGACGGCCACCGTGCCAGCCCGCCGGGCGCGCTGCACCCGCTCCACTTGGCGAACCAGCAGGGGGGCGCCGCACAAGTCCAGACTCACCTTGTCGGGCAGGCGCGAGGAGCCGCGCCGGGCTTGAATGAGCGTTAGCATGAAACGGCTTTTTCGGAATGATGCGCGCTCAAAAACTGCGGCCCACTGCCCGCAAAACCGACGAATCGACGGCATAAATCGGCGATGCGCCGGGCCGAGGTGCCGCCGTTCTGCCAGGGCAGCTTGCGCTGCAGGTCCTCGATATCAAAGTAGGAGTGTGCCGGAATGCCCAGGGCCAGAGCCACGTACACCACGGTGCTGTACTGCGTTATCAGCTCCGCGGAGTTGGCTATCATCTCCTCGGTGTTGCCTTCGGTGTAGATGAGCGTGCCGGGCGGGCAGACCTCGCGCACCTCGGCCACGGCGCGCTCCATCACCTCGTTGGGATGAAACTTGACCAGCAGGGGGCGGCCGGCGGCGATGCGCACGGCCCCGCGCAAAAACGCCTTGCGGTCGTCGGGCCGGAAAGTTTCGCGCATGTCGGTAGTGGCCACCATCACGTAGCCGCGGTGCGGGAAGCTGTTCTCGCGCAGCTTTTCCAGGTTGTCGAAGTTGGGAATGCCGGTCACAACCAGCTTGCCCGCGTCGACGCCAATCTGCCGGAAGTGCGCCGCGTAGTCCTCCGAGGCCACGCAGTACAGGTCGCAGCAGTTGTTCATGCCATTGAGAGCCGTGCCGATGGCCAGAATGGGGAAGCGCGTGAAGCGGTGCACCAGCCGGGCCCAGCGGTTGAGCGGGTCGGTCATGCCCTCCTGCACGAAGATAGACTTGGTGCGGGCCAGCAGGTTCCAGGGCACGATGATGTCGGAGCAGCACACCACTAGGTCGTATTGCTCCCGGCGCAGGCGGTTTTCGAAGTCGTTTTTCAGCCCGTGCTTTTGCAGGTAGAGGTCGGCCTTTCGCTTGATGTGACCCGACACTACGGTGCGCTCCAGGCCTTTGGTGGCCAGCAGGAACTTGTAAAAGCCGCGCAGCCAGCCGTCGTAGTAAATCTGGCTGAAGTAGGGCTCAAACTCGTCGTCCAGCAATTGCGCAATTTGGTGCATCTGCGTGGTCTGGTTGGGCGAGCCAATCAGGAAGAGGACTTTTTTCTTAGCCATGCGGGCAGCAGCGGAAGTAAGGACAGCTCTAGCGTTCAAAATTACGTCCTGGCCAGCGCATCGCGCCAAGCACCAATATAGAGCCTGCCAGCAGGGGGTAGCTATTCCTGCCGCCCCCTGCTGGCTTGGCGCAATGCCCTATATTTAGTTTTGATGAATAGCTGCTTGAACTGCAAAACCCCGGCGGCTAATGCGAAATATTGCAGCCGCTCCTGCGCCAACCGCGTCAATGGGCAGCTCTATCCCAGCCGCCAACGCATGGTCCGAAGTTGTAAGCGTTGCGGCACGGCAGTGGCGACCCGGCGAACTACCTGCGACCAGTGTAATCCTGGCGTTGTTGACTGGGGAAAGGTGCCGCTGCAGCAGCTCAAAGCTAAAGCGCTGCACCAATACGCAGCCCAGATACGCAGCTTGGCGCGCATGGCCTACCGCAAATCAAGCCGACTTAAAGCCTGTGCCGTTCGTGGCTATAACCTGCACTACGAGGTGTGCCACATAAAACCTATTAGCGCCTTTTTACCCACTGACTTCATCGCCGATGTGAATAACTTGGACAATCTGGTAGCGCTGTGCCCCAATCATCACTGGGAGTTCGACCACGGACGGCTACTGGCCGACTTTGTGATGCAAGCTGGTCGTCAGGACGAAATTTAATTGCTAATACAAAGAGCTGCTTTTATGCGAAAAGCAGCTCTTTGTAAGAAATTAAAAACGAAGTAGCCGCGACGGGAATCGAACCCATATCAAGCGTTTAGGAAACGCCTATTCTATCCGTTGAACTACGCAGCCAGGCCACAAAGGTAAGAAGCCGGGCGGCCGGGCGCGTATGCCGCTTCTCGCTTCTGTCGGCCCCCCTGCTGGCCGCGCCTTACGCTTTATACGCCAGCACAATGCCGAACGACAGCGCCGTCAGAATCAGGCCCACCATAAAGATGGTGTAGCTCGTGCGCAGCAGGTTGTACTTGCGGTCGAGCACCTCGCCGAGGTAGTACAGGTCAGTTACCATGTTCGAGTACAGGCCCTCGCTGTCGCGCATCAGCCCGTGCATGCCGCTCTGGAAATTATCCAGGCTGAGCTTGGTGAACTGCCCGAAGAACAGCAGGTTAACCCGCCGATTGGTGGCCACCTGCGGGCTGCGCTTGAGCCATTTGAAGCTAGTCACGTCGGGCTGGGCCGAGAGAATGGCCGTCGTGACCGAGCCCAGCGCCGTGGCCACCAGCAGGCCCATGGGCACGGCCAGCACGGGGTTGTTTGTGAAAGCCGGTCCCAGCGCCGACGATTTGGCCCCGAGGTAGGTGATGAGAATGGACAGGATAACGGCGTTCAAACTCACCATCATATTGGCCTTGTTGTCGGCCATCTGCGAGAGCGTGATGTGGTTGCTGTACATGGTCCGGAACATGGTTTCGACGCCGCGCTTGCCCTCGGCGAAAGTGCCGTTCAGCTCCTGCTCCTTTTTCTTGGCCTTCTTCTCCAGCTTCTTGAGCGCGTCGCGCTGCTCCTTGATGTTGGCCTTAAACTGCTCCTTGTAGCGGGCCTTGCCGACGTCCGACTGAAACTTGTGCGAGAGCATGAAGCTGAGCTGCAGCTCGGCCCAGGCGGGGTTGGAGTAGGTTTTGCCCAGGGCAGCTTCCCACTCGGCGCGCAGCAGCTCGGCCCGGCTCATGAAGTCGTCCTGGGCCAGGTTGCTCATGTCGGCGTCGACCAGCATCTTCTCCAGCTCGGTGGTTTCGGGCACGTCGCGGTGCGTAACCTTGATGAGTTGCTGCACGGCGGCGCTGTCGGCGGCCGGGTACCCCTGCTGGCTCAGCCAGTCGGCGGCGCGGGCCACGCTGCGGTACTCGTGGCCGTCGTAGGCGTCGAGGTAGCCGGTATCGTGAAACCAGGCGGCCAGCAGCAGGTGCTCGGTATCCGTAGGCGGCGGCCGCTTTCACCCGGGCCGCTATTTGGGCTTGCGGGGGCTGGGGGGGCGGGGCGGCCGGCGCCTCAGTTGCCGCCGCGGGGGCGACGGGCAGGTCGGTAGTTGTGTTTTCCATGAAAAAGGCCGGGCATATAGTATAAGGAATGCCCGGCCGGCGCTGCGTTGAACGCGAAGCTGGCCCCAGAAGTTGATGGTGCCCCGCACGGGCCGGGTCTGGCCTTAGCTTTGGCCTTACCCGGGGCTGGGCTTAACCGCACCCGGCCCGCTTGCGTACCAGCCCGATTAGTCTACTCTCTTTTATGAACCTACTTCTTCGCGCCCGGCGCGGCGGCCTTTTTCTGCTTTTGCTCACGTCCCAATTAGCGCTGGCCCAGGGCGAATCCGACCAGAATCCGCACGTTTCGCGCCCCAACTACCGCAACGGCGGCGAAAACTGGCAGAAAGCCACCCCGCCCGACTCTTCCCGCCTGCGCTACTCAGTGTTTTTGATTGGCGACGTGGGCAAGCCTATTCCGACCGAGAAGGGCGGCGAGCCCTCGCTGAATTTTCTGCGCAAGCAAATTCTGGCCACCGGCAACCGCAGCACCACGGTCTACCTCGGCGACAACATCTACAACCAGGGCATGCCGCCCGAGGATGCCTACGACCGCAAGGAGTCCGAGAAGCGCATCAACGCCCAGCTCGACATTTTCCGGGGCTACCAGGGTGAGAAGTACATGATTCCGGGCAACCACGACTGGGTGCAAGGCTCGGCGCGGGGCCTCGCGCAGGTCATCCGGGAGCAGACCTACACCGAGGACTACCTGGCCAAGGACTCGGTCAGCTTCCTGCCCACCGGCGACTTTCTGGTGCCCCGCAACGGCTGCCCCGGCCCCTACGAAGTGCGCATTCAAGACAACGTGGTGCTCATTGCCCTCAACTCGCAGTGGTTTCTGACGGCCCCGGCCCTGCGGCCCTCCGGCGAGAGCTGCGGCGTCGAAGACGAGAGCGAGGTGTACGCCCAGCTCGAAGACATCATTGCCCGCAACCAGGACAAAAATATCATGGTGGTGGGCCACCACCCGCTGTTCACCGACGGCATTCACGGCGGCTACTTCACGCTCGGCGACCACCTGTTTCCGCTCAGCATCGTGGCCAAGTATGCCTTCGTGCCGCTGCCTATTATCGGCTCCATCTACCCGCTGGCCCGCAAGTACGGCGGCATCAACCAGGACCTGCCGCACCCCGACTACCAGGCCTATAAAAGCGGGCTGGTTGATATTTTCAACAAGTACCCGAACGTGATTTACGCCTGCGGGCACGAGCACAACCTGCAGTATTTCAAGCAGGGCTCGGCGCACTACATCGTGAGCGGCTCGGGCTGCAAAACTCAGCACGTGCGCCCCGGCGACGGCGGCGGGGCCATTTTCTCGGACAAAGAGAAAGGCTACGCCCGGGTGAACTACTACGACAACGGGCAGGTGTGGAGCGAGTTCTACATCCCGGAGGGCAGCGGCGAAACCGCCCGCCTCGTATTCCGCAACCAGCTCTACACCAAGCAAACCAGTGCCCAGGTAGGGAACGAGACGCCCGCGCCGCGCAGCCCCCAGGAAAAGGAAAAGCAGCGCGAGAAAGAAGAAGCCCAGGCCGCCAAAAACCGCCCCATCGTGGTGCCGGCCTCGCGCCCCTCGTTCCGCGACAGTACCGTGACGGTGGCCATCAACCCCGAGTACAACAAGAG
>CAXUEM010000004.1:22034-26009 GCA_964249885.1 uncultured Hymenobacter sp.
CAAGAGTAGCAAGATTCATAACTGGCTGCTGGGCAAGCACTACCGTGCCGAGTGGGCCACGCCGGTGAAGTTTCCGGTGCTGGACCTGGCCACGGCCGAAGGCGGCCTGACGCCCTACAAAACCGGCGGCGGCAAGCAAACCCTGAGTTTGAAGCTGCGCAACGAGGAAGGCCGCAACTTCAGCCTCCGCGGCATCGACAAAGACCCCGCCGCCGTGCTGCCCGAAAACCTGCGCACCGGCCTGGCCAAGGACGTGCTGCAGGACCAGATTTCGGCCCAGCACCCCTACGCCTCGTTCGTGATTCCGCCGCTGGCTACGGCAGCCGGCATTCTGCACACCAACCCGCGGCCGGTATTTATTCCCAAAGACCCCCTGCTGGGCCAGTACGAGGCGCAGTTTGCCAACACGCCGGCTGGCCTGGAGGAAGACGCCAAGGACGATCAAAGCGACGTGGCCAGCCTGGGCTTCGCCAAGAACATCGTGGGCACCGAGCGCCTGCTTGAGCGCCTGCTGGAAGACAACGACAACCGCGTGAATCAGCCGGCCTTTGCCCGCTCGCGCCTGTTCGATATGTGGATAGGCGACTGGGACCGGCACGAAGACCAGTGGCGCTGGGCCGAGCGCAAAACCAAGGATGGCGACCGGGTGTACACGGCCGTGCCCGAGGACCGCGACATCGCCTTCTTCAAGGGCGACGGCGTACTGCCCTGGCTGATTTCGCGCAAGTTTGCGGTGCGCAACTTCCAGAATTTTGGCTACGACTACGCCGACTACAAGGGCCTGAACCAGACTGGCCTGAGCAACGACCGGGTGTTTCTGGGCAACGTGAGCCGCGAGCAGTGGGTGGCCGAGGCCGAGGCCATGAAAAAGCAGCTCACCGATGAAGTCATCGAAAAAGCCTTTCGCGAGAAGTGGAGCAAGGAAATCTACGCCCTGCACGGCCCCGAAATCATCGCCAAGCTCAAGAGCCGCCGCGACCTGCTGCCCGAGGTGGCCGCCAAGTACGCCGATGTGGTGGCCCACATTGTGGAGGTGCGCGGCTCGGAGAAGAATGAGAAGTTCTTCGTGGACCGGCTGCCGAACGGCAAAACCCGCGTCGTGGTGCGCAAAATCAACAAGGAAGGCAAGCTCACCAAGACGCTGTTCGACCGTCTGCTGGACGTGGACGTGACCGACGAGCTGCGCCTCTACGGCATTGCCGGACAGGACGTATACGAGGTGCGCGGCGAGGCCCGAAACGCCATTAAGCTGCGCATCATCGGCGGCATCGGGCGCGACTCCATCACCGATGTGAGCCGCGTGGCCGGCTTCCGCCACCGCACCCAGATTTACGACGCCGACACCGGCAACGTGATAAATGCCGGCTCGGAGTCGCGCCTGCGCCTGGAGCCGGGCAAGGAAGTGAGCCGCTACGACCACCCCAAGCGCTTCGACCTCAAGGACTACCGCCTCAACTACACCGGCCCGAACCTGTATTTTGGCTACAACATCGACGATGGCCTGCTGGTGGGCGGCGGCATCACGCACCGCCGCTACGGCTTCCGCCGCGACCCGTTCAGCTCCGAGCAGAGCCTGTCGGCCAATGTGGCGCCGGCCCGCGAGGCGTACAATATTCGCTACCTGGGGCAGTTCACGCGCATGTTCGGCAAGAACAACCTGCGCGTGGCCGCTCAGTACTACGGCCCCCAGCTGCTTTACAACTTCTTCGGCATCGGCAACGACACGGACAACCTGTCGGCCCGCGGCGAAGGCCGCACCACGGCCCGGGTGGTCAACAACGCCTACCGCGTGCGCTTTGAGCGCCTGGAAATTGCGCCCACCCTGGAGCGCAACTCGTTCAGCTTCCTGCGGCTGGGCATCGGTCCGCGCTTCGAGCGCACCCGCATCTACGACCAGCAGCTGGGTTCGGAGCTGCGCAAGGTGCGGAAGCAGGGCGAGGCCGTGAGCCGCGACTTTGGCTTCCGGGAGTCGGACTTCCAGGCCAACTCCTACCTCGGCGGCATTGCCTACGCCTCGCTGGATGCCAGCTCCTCGCGGGTGAATCCGCGTATCGGCCTGCGCTGGTACAACGAGGCGCAGTACAACCACCAGCTCAACGGCGAGAAGCTCACCTACGGCCGCCTGACCTCGGAAATGCGCTTCTACCTGACGCCCAACTTCCCCTTCCGCCTGACTTACGCCGGCCGCCTGGGCGTGCAGCGCAACCTCGGCGACTACCGCTTCTACCAGGCCAACACGCTAGGCGGCACCACCAACCTGCGCGGCTACCGGCGCACGCGCTACGCCGGCCGCACGGCCACGTATGCCAACGCCGAGGCCCGCCTGCACCTGCTCAAGTTCAACGCCTACCTGTTTCCCGGGCAGCTCGGCGTGCTGGGCCTGGCCGATGCCGGCCGGGTGTACTCGGCCAACGACACGCGCAAAGGCCTGAGCGCCTTCCACACCGGCTTTGGCGGCGGCGTGTTTGCCGAGATTCTGCAGCAGGCCGTCATCAACGTGACATACTCAGTGGGCGAGGAAAAGGTAGTTTTTGTCGGGTTCGACTTCCTGTTCTAGGCGCAGTTTGCTGCGCTTAGCCACTCAAAATCCCCGGCTGGCTGGCCGGGGATTTTTCGTTTTCGGGCAGGCGGCTCGCGGCTAGCCAGCCGGGGGTCGGCACCGGGTTAGGCTCAGCCCGGTGCCGACCCCTCATCCTTTTGCCGCGCTACGCCGTTAAGGCTGCCTAAGCTGATTCTTCCTCCTCACGCCGTCTCGCTTGCTCATGCGCTGCCGCCTGCCCTTTGTCTCTTTCTTCGTCCTGACTGCCCTGCTGGTCCGGGCCCAGACGCCAACGTCGGACCCGGTCCCGACTACGCCCGTGTACCCGCCGGCGGCGCCGGTGGCCCCGGCAAATCCCGCCGACTCGGCCGCGCCGGCCGAGCCGCGGGCCTTTGCCAATCCCTCGGTGCTGGGCATGGGGCCGAGCAAGGGCCTGATTGTGCGCTACGAGCGGGTGCCGCGCTTTCAGGTAACGTCGACGGCGCAGGTAGAAGGGGTGAAGGACTACCGCGCCGATGCCACCAAAAACGCCCGCCTAAGTATCAAGGGCTACATTCCAGCCTGGAACCGGCCCCACCTGAAGGTGATTCTGGGCTTCAGCTATGAGCGCGAAGAATTTCAGTTTGACAGCCCTGCCACGGGCACCGGCTACCAACTGTATGACAACATCGAGGACAAGGGCCTGAAAGTTCTGGCCACCCAGGTTGCCATCATCCGGCCCATCGACGAGGTGCACTGGTACTTGGTGCGCCTGAAGGGCGAGCTGGCCGGCGACTACAACTCCGACGACCTGAGAACCCGCAACTACCTGCGCGGCTCGGCCGAGGCCGTATACGGCTGGAAGCGCAGCCCGCGCTTTTCCTGGGGCCTGGGCTTTCAGTACGGCTACACCTTCGGGCGCCTGAGCCTGTACCCGGCCCTGCTCTACAACCGCACGTTCAGCGACAAATGGGGCGTGGAGGCGCTGTTTCCGGCCCGCGTCACGGCCCGGCGCAACATCTCGGACCGCTCCATTCTCTACGGCGGCTACTCCGTCGACGGCCTCAACTACATCGTGCACCTGCGCGAACAGCTCGTGCGCGACAACCAGCCCGACAAGCAGCCGCTCAAAACCCTGGAGCTGCGCGAAACCGAAGTCAAGTTCCGGCTACGCTGGGAGCGGGAACTGCTGAGCTTTCTCTGGCTGGGCGCCGAGGGCGGCTACCGCTACAACTACGCCTTCGACGCCTTCGACCGCACAAACGCCGACCGTGAGAAAATCATCGACTCCAAGCTGGCCGGCGCGCCCTACGCCAGCCTGGAGCTGTTCCTGACGCCGCCGCGCAAGCTGCTCGAAAAATCGGGCGTGCGCCGGTAAGCGAGCAAGGTTTAAACGAAGAAGCTGGTTGGCTGCGCGCACGGAAGTTCGCGCAGCCAACCCGCATTCGCTTTTGAGG
>CAXUEM010000004.1:26019-28825 GCA_964249885.1 uncultured Hymenobacter sp.
GGCGCGGTAACGCTACAACGGTTAACACCACCACGGGGGTCGGGGGCGATACCGCACGTGCGCCCAGCCAACCAGCTTTCGCTTTTCAGGCGGATGCTCGCTTAGGAGGCGGCCGATTTTTTCGGGCGGCGCTTGCCCAGGCGTTCGAGGTAGCGCAGCTGGGCTTCCTGGGTCCGCACCAGCGGCTCGTCCGGCTGCGGCGCGATGAAGTGGTTGTCAAAATCACGGGCCTTGACGTTGTCCTGCCGCTCCAAGTCCAGGAGCTGGCGCACTTCGGCGCGCAGGCTGTCATCCAGCAGGGGGAAGGCCACCTCCACGCGGCGGTCCAGGTTGCGGGTCATCCAGTCGGCGCTGCTCACGTACACCTGCTCCGCGCCGCCGTTGCCAAATACGTACACCCGGGCGTGCTCCAGGTAGCGGTCCACGAGCCCGCGCTGGCTGATGTTCTCGCTGACCCCCGGCTGGCCCGGTACCAGGCAGCCAATGCCCCGAATCAGCAGCTCGACGCGCACACCGGCCTGACTGGCTTCGTAGAGCCGGGCTATCATGGCCTCGTCCTGCAGGGCGTTGAGCTTGAGGATGATGTAGGCGTCCTCGCCGTGCCGGGCCCGCTTGATTTCGCCGTCAATCAGCTCATTAAGACGGGGGCGCAGCGAGAAAGGCGCGACGAGCAAATGTTCCAGCGCCGGGGGCGCGGTGCGGCGGTCGTGCAAGTAGCGAAACACCTGGTCGGCCTCGCGGGTCAGGCGCTCGTCGGCCGTAAACAGGCCGTGGTCGACGTAGAGCGTGCTCGTGGCTTCGTTGAAGTTGCCGGTGCTCAGGTAGGCGTAGCGCCGGGTTTGCTCGTCGGCTTCCTCGCGCCGGCTGATAAGCAGCAGCTTGCTGTGCACTTTCAGCTCGGGCGGAGTGAAAATGACGTGGGCGCCGGCCTGCTGCAGCTTTTCGGCCCAAAACATGTTGCTGGCCTCATCGAAGCGGGCCTTGAGCTCGACCACGGCCGTTACCTGCTTGCCATTTTTCACCGCTTTCAGCAGGGCCTTAGCCACGGCGCTTTTGTCGGCCACGCGGTAGAGCGTGATGCTGATGGCGCTCACGCGCGGGTCGCGGGCGGCCTCGCCCAGCAGGCGCGTCACCAGGTCGAAGCTCTGGTAGGGCGGGTGCAGCAGGTGGTCGCGAAGGGCAATGGCGGCTAGCAGGGAGCCGGTGCGCGGCAGCGTGGGGTGGGGCAGCACCGGCCAGGGCGCGTTGCGCAGCTCGGCGCGGCCAAAGTCGGGGAAGCCGAAAAAGTCGCGGAAGTTGTGGTAACGACTGCCCTCCACCATGGCCTCCTCAGTGATGCCGGTTTTCTGGTGCAGGGCCCGTCGCACCTCGCGCGGCAGCTCGGGGTCGTAGAGCAGGCGGGCGGGAAAGCCGGTTTCGCGCTTTTGCAGCGAGGAGCGGATTTTAGCCAGCAAATCCTCCGATACTTCTTCCTGAATGTCCAGCTCGGCATCCCGCGAGAGCTTGACGGCGTGCACCTGCACCTGCTCGTAGGCCGGAAACAGCGAGGCCGCGCCCACCCGCACCACATCATCGAGAAACATCACAAACTGCTCGTCGCCGTGCGCCGTGGTCTGGGCCGGCAGCTGCACAAAGCGGCCGCCGTGGCGCTTGGTGGGCAGCTCCATCACCAGCACGCGCTCCTCGTCCTTAGCTTTTTTACCGGCCCGGGGCTGGCGGAGCAGGAAGGTGAGGTACACGGTCTGGTCTTTCAAAAATAAGTGGTGCAGCAAATCGTCCAGCACCACCGGCGAGAGCAAGTCGCGCACTTTTTCCTCGAAGTACTGGGCCACCCATTCGCGCTGTGCGGCGCTGAGGTCGGCCTCGCTTACCAGGTGAATGCGCTCGGCGCGCAGGGCTGGCAGCAACTCTTCGCGAAACGTGCGCCCGAACTCCTGCTGCTGCCGGTACACCTCGGCCAGCACGGCGGCCAGCTGCCGCTTCGGCGACTCGCCGCCGAGCTGGGCGCGGGTTTTCTTTTTTAGCTTCACCAGTCGCCGCAGCGTGGCCACCCGCACCTTGAAAAACTCGTCGAGATTGGCCGAGAAGATGGCCAGGAACTTGAGCCGTTCCAGCAGGGGCACGCTGGGCGCCTGGGCTTCTTGCAGCACCCGCGCATTAAAGCGCAGCCAGCTGAGGTCGCGGGAGAGAAGTTTCAAATTCAATCAGAAATGAAGCATGAGCAACTAAAAATGAGCAGGCCACCGGCGCCTACCCCGGACGCTATACGACAAGTGCGGCCCGAAGACAAATTGCCGGCTAATTCTTAATTGCACCTTCTTAATCCTAATTATTCTTCGGGTAGTCGTAGAAGTAGAATTCGGCGTTGGCCTTGCTGACGCCGGCCCACTGCCCGGCCGAGAAGCGCAGGCACACCACCGCCGCCGTAGGCATCTCGTTCAGCCGGCTCGGCGACAGCGCATTGGCTGTGTCGGTGATGGTGGGGTTGTGGCCCACCAGCAGCACCGTGTCGGCCGCGTCAGGCAGGCCGCGGATGATGGCCAGCAGGGCGTCCACGTCGGCCCCGTAAATGCCGGCTTCCACGTGAATCTTATCGTGCGGATATTCCAGCTCGCGGGCTACCAGCGCCGCTGTGCTCAGGGCCCGCACCGCCGGCGAGCTCACCAGCAGGTCGAGCCTGATGTTGCGCTTGGCCAGGGCCTGGCCCATGCGCGGGGCGTCGTCGCGGCCGCGGTCGTTGAGCGGCCGCTGCTGGTCGCTCAAATCATCAAAGCTCCAGCTGGACTTGGCGTGGCGCAGCAGATAC
>CAXUEM010000004.1:28897-34745 GCA_964249885.1 uncultured Hymenobacter sp.
GCCGCCCGCCATTCGGTTTCGGGTCGTAGCGGCGCTGCCCCGGCTTGGCAGCGGCCGGCACGGGGTAGCAATGACGTCTGGCCGGCACCCCCTGCTGGCCATAAAAAAGGCCCGCCGAATGGCGGGCCTTTTTCAAAATCATAACCAGGAAAGAAGTAAACCTTACTCTTTCTCGAAGCGCTGGTGGGAGGTGCGGCCGCTGGCGTCGGTCACGTCGAGGTAGTAGAGGCCCTTGGGCAGGCTCTGCACCTGCAGGTGGCCGTTGCCGTCGTAGCGGGCCTGGCGCATCTCGGCGCCCTGCAGGCTGTAGACGCGCACCTTGGCGCCGGCGGCAGCGTTGAGGTTCAGTACGTCGGTGGCCGGGTTAGGATACAGCGTCAGGGCGGCGGCCGTGGTGCCGGTGGCAGCGGCACCAGTGGAGCTCAGCAGCGAGGCGCGGGCGCCGCCGCTGGCGAACAGGGCATTCATACGGGCGCTTTGGCCGGTGCTGAACATGTACATGCACGCATCATCGGTGTAGTCCATGTAGTTCATGCTCATGTCGCCCTGGTTGCCGCAGGTAGCTTTCGGGAAGGTGGGGCAGCCGTAGTTGCTGGTTTGCTGGGTGGGCGTATCAGTTACGTAGTCGTTGCCGCAGGAGGCATCGCCCCAGATGTGGCGCAGGTTGAGCCAGTGGCCCACCTCGTGGGTGGCGGTGCGGCCCTTGTCGAAGGGTGCGCGCAGGGTGCCCACGCGGCCGAAGGCGGTGTAGAGGCACACCACGCCGTCGGTGCTGGCCGCCCCGCCGGGGAACTGGGCGTAGCCCAGCAGACCGCCGCCCAGATTGCCAACCCACATGTTGAGGTACTTGCTGGCATCCCAGGCGTTGCTGCCGCCGCGCTTGGAGCTCTTAATGGCGTCATTCGAGGTCCAGGAAGTTGTGCGGGTTTGCACGCGCACAATGCCGTTGGTAGCGCCGCCGGTGGGGGTGCGGGTAGCCAGCTTGAACTGAATGCCCACGTCGGCCGACAGCCCGGCGTACAGAGCGGGCGTCTTGGCGTTGTCGGCGTTGAGCTTGCGGAAGTCCTCGTTCAGCACGTCAATCTGCGACTGCACCTGCGCGTCGCTGATGTTCTGGGTGGTAGTGTTGTACACCACGTGCACCACCACGGGAATGGTGATGACAGCGCCCGAGGCGGTGAAGCTGGTGCGGAACTGCCCGTTGGCGATGGCTGCGCGGGTCTGCTCCTCGATGCGCGCCAGGCGCTGGGCGCGGGCCGGGTCGGCGGCGAGCTGGGCGTTGAGCACCTCGGTCGAGGCGCACTGGCGGCCGGGCGTAACGGAGGCGCCCAAGCGGCCAACTGCCGAGCGCAGGGCGCCAGGAATTTGGGCCTGAGCCGAGAAAGACAACATGGTAACGCCAGCCAGGGCCAGCGCAGTAGAGTAGACGTTTTTCAGCATGAATGTGGGAAAAAGAGGTGAGTTACTGTAAACTTGATGCTAATATAGGCGGAATTTCTGGCACTGTCACAAAAAAAGCCGGTCCAGCTTGATAAATTATCAAGCCGGACCGGCACTACCCTTTCCGTTATTTAGGAATTATTCCGCCAGCCTGGGCTGCGGGTAGCGCTGCTGGTGCAGCTCGCCCACGCGCCGGGCCAGCAGGGCCCGCAGCTCATCTATATTGGTACGCTCCTGGGCCGAGATGAACACCACCGGGTCGTGCAGCTGGGCCATGTAAGAGGCCTGCAGCTGCGCCAGCGGCGGGCGCGGGGCGGGCGCCTCATCGTCAGTCTTGGCATCCTCAAACACCGGGGCCGTGTCCTCGTCGGGCCGGTACTGGTCTATCTTGTTGAACACCAGCAGCATGGGCTTGTCGGCGGCCTCGATGTCGCGCAGCGTGTCGTTGACCACCGCAATCTGTTCTTCAAACGCGGGGTGGGAGATGTCCACTACGTGCAGGAGCAGGTCGGCCTCGCGGATTTCGTCCAGCGTGCTTTTGAAGCTCTCAATCAGGCGGGTGGGCAGCTTGCGAATAAAGCCGACGGTATCAGAAAGCAGAAACGGAACCTGCTCCAGCACCACCTTGCGGGTGGTAGCATCGACGGTGGCGAAAAGCTTGTTTTCGGCGAAGATGTCGGCCTTGCTCAGCAGGTTCATCAGCGTGCTTTTGCCCACGTTGGTGTAGCCCACCAACGCCACGCGCACGGTGCCGGTGCGGGTTTTGCGCTGGGTATGGGCCTGCCGGTCCAGGTCTTCGAGCTGGTCTTTGAGGAAGGCAATCCGGTCGCGCACGATGCGGCGGTCGGTTTCAATTTCCGTCTCGCCCGGACCCTTCATGCCCACGCCACCGCGCTGCTTGTCCAGGTGAGTCCAAAGGCCGGAGAGGCGGGGCAGCAGGTACTGGTACTGGGCCAGCTCGACCTGGGTGCGGGCCGTAGCCGATTTAGCCCGTAGGGCAAAGATGTCGAGAATCAGCAGGCTACGGTCGACAATCTTGACTTGCAACTCGGCTTCGAGGTTGCGCAGCTGCGAGGGGCTCAGGTCGTCGTCGAACACCACCATGCTGCTGCCCTCGTGCTGCACGTAGGCCTTGATTTCCTGCAGCTTGCCCTCGCCCACGTAGGTGCGGATGTCGGGCTTTTCGAGCCGCTGCACGAAGCGCTTGGTGGCCTGGGCACCGGCGGTTTCAATCAGAAAGGCCAGCTCGTCGAGGTATTCGGTGGTTTGCAGCTCACTCTGGCGACGCGGGGGCACACTCACGAGCACGGCGGTTTCGGTGTCCAGCGCGGTTTGGTAGGTGCCCTGGGCCGACTTGGTCAGCAGCCGGCCGGCGCGGCCCTTCACGCCGTCGACGTTGCCGAAGTGCCGCTCGCTTTTGCCGGGCTTGCGGCCTTTGGAAGTGGGTTTATTGGCCATAATGTTTGCTTAAGTCAGGTAGCGTTGGGCGGGGAGGTGAGCGAGGACTGCGCGGCCGACCAGCTTATAGCCCGCAAACGTAATCAGAGTAAAAAAGAACGTCAGACCCACGGCCGCGGACCAAAGGTTCGTTGCGAAGAAGAGGCGTAAGCAAGCGCGGCGCCGGCCCAGCAGGGGGTAGCGGCAGCGGCCTACCTAAGTGTGAGCGAGTAGGCCACCACGGCCTGAATCTGCGGCCCCGTGAGCTGCTGGCTGAAGCTCGGCATCTTGCCCAGGCCCTTCGTGACAAGGTAGGTGCGGCCGAAAGCGTTGAGGTTGCTCTTGGTCAGGTCGTGGGCGCCGTTGAGTTGGGCGCGGCCAGTCAGGCCGTGGCAGCGGGCGCAGTTTTTGGCGTAGAGCAGCTTACCCGTCAGGGGTGGAGTAAGCGGCGCCGGGGCACCGGAAACGGGGCCGGCACCGGACAGTAAAAGGGCAGCCGCAGTCAGTAATACATTCTCCATACAGGCAGCGCAACACGAAAACCAGGCCGAAAGTAGCCGCGCCGGGCGGCTTTCTGCCGACCTTTGCGCTCTCAACTCTCCCCGGTTTATGCGCGTCGCTATTGTCATCAATACATCCTGGAACATTTGGAACTTCCGCGCCAGCCTAGTGCGGGCCCTGCAAGGCGCCGGCCACGAGGTGCTGGCCATTGCCCCGCCCGATGCCTACTCCCAGCGCCTGGAAACCGAGCTGGGCTGCCGCTACGTGCCCATCCTGATGGAAAACAAGGGCACTAACCCCGTCAAGGATGCCCAGCTGACCCAGCGCTTCTACCAGATATACCGGCGCGAAAAGCCCGACGTGGTGCTGCACTACACCATCAAGCCCAACATCTACGGCAGCATCGCGGCCCGGCTGGCCGGCGTGCCGAGCATCAACAACGTGAGCGGGCTGGGTACGGTGTTTATTATCAAGAACTTCGTGAGCAAGGTGGCGCTGAGCCTCTACAAGTTCGCGTTCCGGTTTCCGAGCAAGGTATTTTTTCAAAACAACGACGACCGGCAGCTTTTCCTGGACAATAAGCTGGTGCGCGCCGAAATTACCGGCCTGCTGCCCGGCTCCGGCGTCGATGTGAGCCGCTTCCGGCCCGCCCCGAACTACCAGCGCCAGACGCCCTTCGTGTTCCTGATGGTGGCCCGGGTGCTTTATGAGAAAGGCGTAGCCGAATACTTCGAAGCCGCCCGCCGGCTGCATGCCGCCAACCCCGCCGGCGCCGTGCGGGTGCAGCTGCTGGGCGGCCTCGATGAGGCCGGCGGCGTGGGCGTGCCGCGCGCTACATTCGAGCAGTGGCTGACCGGTGGCGAAATCGAGTATCTGGGCCACTCCGACAACGTGGCGGCGCACCTTCACCAGGCTGACTGCGTGGTCTTGCCCAGCTACCGCGAGGGCACGCCCAAGACCCTGCTGGAAGCCGCCGCCTGCGGCAAACCCATCGTGACGACCGATGTGCCCGGCTGCCGCGAAACCGTAGTCGACGGCCGCAACGGCTACCTCTGCCAGGTGCGCTCTGGCCTCGACCTGGCCGCCAAGATGCAGCAGGTGCTGGACTTGCCCGCGCCGCAGCTGGCCGAGATGGGCCAGGCCAGCCGCCACCTGGCCGAAACCAAGTTTGACGAGCAGCTGGTGCTGCAGCAGTACCTGGAGGCTGTGGCCGCGGTACGCCGCTAAGACGCCCGGCGGGCCGGCCTGATTTGACTTTACCTTCGCCTAATGGAAACACGTCGGTTCCCGCTGCCGGGCCTGCTGGAAATTATTCCCCGCCGCTTCGAGGATGAGCGGGGCTCTTTGGCCGAAACCTTCAGCGCCCGCCGCCTGCAGGAAGCCGGCGTGCCGGCCCTGGACTGGGTGCAGGACAACCAAAGCTGCTCGCGGCGCGGGGTGCTGCGCGGGCTGCACTTTCAGCGCCCGCCCCACGCCCAGGCCAAGCTGGTGCGCGTGGCCCACGGCCGGGCCCTGGATGTGGTCGTCGACCTGCGCCCCGAGTCGTCCACCTTCGGGCAGCATCAGGCACTGGAGCTGAGCGCCTCGCTGGGCAACATTCTCTTTATTCCCGTAGGCTTTGCCCACGGCTTTCTCGCGCTGGAGGAGAACACCCTGTTTCTCTACCGCTGCTCTAACTACTACCACCCGCCGGCCGAAGGCGGCCTGCGCTGGGACGACCCGGCCCTGGACATCAGCTGGGGCGCCGAAGTGGCCCCGCTTATCTCGCCCAAAGACGCCGTGCTCCCCCTGCTGGCTGAGTTCGACAACCCGTTTTAAGTTTGCTGAATAGAGCTCTACAGCAACTCCAGCAGGGTTTCCAGGGTCATGCCGCGGGAGCCTTTTACCAAAACTTGCCGGCCTTGAGGCGGGTGCTGGCGCAGGTACTCGGCCGCGGCCTGCTTGGAGGTGAAGTGGTGGAAACCGGGGCTGGCCGCCGCCGCAGCCGCCATTTCGGGGCCGATGAGCATGACCTCCGGCAGGCCGGTTTCGCGCAGCAGCTGGCCCAGGGCCTGGTGCTCGGCGGCGCTTTCCTCGCCCAGCTCAAACATGTCGGCCAGAATGACGAGCCGGCGCTGCCCGGGCTGGCTGAGCGGGCGGGCGGCAAAGCTGCGCAGCGCGGCGGCCATGGAACTGGGGTTGGCGTTGTAGGCGTCGAGCAGCACCTCATTGCCGCGGGCCGTGCGCAGCAGCTGGGAGCGGTTGTTCTGGGGGTTGTAGCCGGCCAGGGCGGCGGCCACATCGGCAGTAGGCACGTCAAAGAAGCTGCCCACGGCGGCGGCGGCGGCCAGGTTGGGGAAGTTGTAGTGGCCGGTGAGCTGGGCGGCTAGCTCGGTGCCGTCCCGGAGGCGCAGGGCCAGGGCGGGGTCGGCGGCCAGCAGGGTAGCGGGGTAGGTGTCGGCCGGACCGGGATAGGTGGCCAGCAGGGGGG
>CAXUEM010000005.1:0-4851 GCA_964249885.1 uncultured Hymenobacter sp.
CCTATTCCTACAACCCCACGGGCGCATGGTCCAGCCAGCACCAGATGTCGCTGGCGGGCAAAGTTGACGATTTTATGGCGGATGATTTTCTGCAGCTGGCCAAAAACGTGCAGGTGAAAAAGGCCCGCGAGATAATCCAGCAGGTGGTCGACGCGGTGGCCAGCTGGCCCACGTTTGCGGCCGAAGCGCAAGTGCCGAAAAAGCAGCAGCAGGCCATTGCCAAAACGCATCGCCTACCGCTTTTTAACGGCCTAGCTTAGCCCGGCACTGCTTGGAGAAAATAAAGCCGGCGCCAGAAACCAGCAAATCGTTCTGCCAGTGGTGTTAATTGCTAGGCGGTCATAGACATTGATTTGCAGCATCAGTAGCCGTCCTTTTCGAGTGCTTTCTCCTCCTTTCCTTTGCGCTCCTCACTTCCGCTGACGCTTGCGCTAGCAGGGCCGAAACGACTGGAGCACTCGGCGGGAGGCGGTCTGGGTTGTTGCGGGCTTTCGTTAGCGAAACGGTACTAACGCGCATGGTGGTGCATAGCTCGCGCACCGTGAAGCCGTGCTTGCCGTCGGCACGTGGGTGGCGTTGCACGGTGTCACGGAAAATACGCCGGGCCGACGAGTTTCGATGGGGCACTTGGCCAGGGGTTCTCTGCGACAGCGCGGGCGATTGTAACACCAAGTCGGCAACTTCCTTCCCCTAACCCAGCAAAAGCTAGCCGACATCGCGAACGTCGAACAATCCATCATCATGCGCATTGAGCTGCACCAGTTAGGCCCCATCTTAGACCTGCTCATTTGCCTGACTCGGGTCCTGGCCTTGGAGGTCCGGGACTTAGTAAACGACCTGGCCATTACCAATTCCGACCCGGAGGTATAGCGCCGACCCTAACTCTATCCCTGACTATTGTTCTGATTACTCCGCCAGCTAGCCAGATGCGCAGCTCGCGTTACGTGCTTTCGGAAATGCCCAATTAAATGCCCAACTGCTGCGCAGCGACCTGCGTGCTGCGGCTTTCCGAGGCCAGGCGCAGGGCTCGGGCCTTAAACGCCGTCGTAGTTTTCGTCATTTGTCGGGCGACGTCCCGTGCTTTTTGACCGCCATCACAGAGGAGATACTCCTCTGTCTTTCATCCGCCTGATTCAAACCACCTCAGATGCACCTGTGCGCTAGCTAGGCGGGTTGAAAGGAGCAGGCCAGACAAGCAGCAGAGCCAGCGTGCACCCAGAACATACTTTAGGAGCCACAAGCGCGGCTTATTGGAAGCTCATCAAAGGAATGGCTGCGGTGGCAGTCTACAAGATGACAGCACCAAGTAAGTGATGTCTCTAAGGTTGCTACCAGACACGAGCATGAGCCAGTACCTTCGCAAGGTTACCTGCCAGCACTGCCCTTCCGACGAAGCGGAAAAAAGGGTTAATATATTATATTTTCCAAATATAGAAAACCTATGACGTCATCAAGGTAAGAGTTTTTTCCGGGTGCCCTTTTTTTTGTGGGAGATAGCTTCTTTTTGTGGGAGATGCCCAAAAGCCAAAAAAAGCCCTTTGTGAAGCGTATGAGGCTATTTATGTTCAGTATCTTCCCAAAACAGGGCGAAAAACTTTTTTGCTTCGCAGCTACTAATCACTCTTTGTGGGGCCTTGATGACTATAAATCACCCTTTAAAAAAGCTAAAAAAAACTGCTAAAAAAAAACTGTAGTTTGCTTAGTTTCTTATTTTACTAAGTTTAGGATGAAGTAACATGCTGTTAAACAGTGTGTTATGAGGCTTATCTCCCACAAAAACAGGGTCAGCTCCCACAAAAACAGGGCCTAGCTCCCACAAAAACGGGGTGAAATCCCACAAAAACAGGGCCAAAACTTATGCAACTCCCACAAAAACAGGGTCAGCTCCCACAAAGTGCAGATAGCTGTGGGAGTTGAAGGCATTGTTTCTACATTTGAGTCTGCCTAAGCCTTCACCCAACTCCACTACATGCAACCTGAAGCTCCATCACTCGTGGTCCTGCATAATGCTCTGGTCAACGCCCGGTTTAGTCTGTCACCCCTAGAAACCCGCCTGTTTCTAGGCCTACTGAGGCGCGTCAAGCGCGAGGATAGCGACTTTTCGGTTTGTCGGATACCTATCAAGGAAATTGCTCCTGATACAAATAGCAACGATATCTATGCGGATGTAGATGACATGGCTAAGAAATTGGCGACCCGGGCGTTGCACATCGAAGTGCTCGGACCAAACGGGGAACGGGTTAAACAGCCCAACCGCATGAACCGGCCGCTGATGTATCAATGTGACTATATCAAAAGCGAGGGGGTCGTGGTAGCCCGATTCAATAACGGGGTGCGAGAGTATCTGCTCAACTTGCGGCACAACTTCACCCAGGCCCAGTTATCGCAACTGCTGCTGCTGCGTGGTGGGGCCTCGCACCGGATTTACTGGTTGGTCAAGGAGTATGCCCAGATGGGCAAAGTGCAGCGGGAAGTAACGGTGAGTGAACTACGCAACGTACTTGGACTGACTACGGAGTATGCCAATCGTTTTGACCATTTTAAAGTCCGCGTACTCGACCGGGTCCAGGCGGAGCTAGCCACTACCGACTTGCCCATCACCATGGATTTCATCCGCCGGGGCAAGGCAGTTCACGCCATCCGGTTCCTGTTCGCCGCTACCGCCAAGACATTGCCACTGGCAGCGCCGACGGAGGATAGTTGGCAGGCCCTATTGCTGAAGACCGGCATATCGAGAAAAAGCCTGCTCTCGATTCAAGCCAAGCTCGATGCCGGTGACTACGCGGAAGGGTACATCCGCTTTGTTGTGACCACCCTTGAAGCCCAGGTCGTGACGGGCAAGGTCGTAAAGCTGGCCGGGGCCGTGTTCAAAGCACTCCAAGAGGGTTACCTGCTGCCGGCCTATGAAAAGCTTCAGCAGCCCCAGCCAAAGGGCCCTAAAAGCAAGAATATGGCTCAAGCTAAGTTTGCCAAGTCCGGGGTCAGTCTGGAAGGAGAGCGAATGCGCCTGAGTAGTGAACTGGAAGACGCTCACGGCACATTAAAATTTGTGACCACCTCAACAGTGTACACAACTGAAACCAGACCCGCCGCCATTCAAAGTGTGCAGGACAAGATTAAGAACCTGACAGTGGAACTAGAGCGCTTAAGCGCTTAGAGCGCTCGCTTCCTTAGTGAGCCCAAGTACCACCTGCCAGCCTCCCCTGCGCGGGCTCGTGGCTAACTCTATTCCATTACCTCGTATAGCAGCCCCTGAGAGATTTTTACGCACTTTCTAGCGAGTCAAAGCATTTTTCAAAGCTGTTTCGGTATTCAGCTCTAGCGTGAATATTACGTTTTGGTCTGTAAGAACCTGACACCCACGCCGCGGCTTGTTTCTTTCTTGGCCTTGCTAAGTAGGCTCTTCTCTTATGGCGGCCACTACCCTACGCCTACGCGCCAAACGCGAACAGCCGCCACCGGCCCAGCCCATGGAGTACGCCGACTTTCTGCGCGCGCCGGGCGGGTGCGGCACGGTAGCCGCCGCGCTCAGCTGGCTCAGCCGGTCCTGCGACCTAATCCGGCGAACTGGCGCGCCTGGCCAAGAGCCGCTACTTCCGCCCCCTTACTAGTCCTTTGGCCAGCTGCCCCCACTGCGGCCGCCGTAGCAGCAGCTTTGGCCGCAGCTTCTAGCTAGCCTCCCCCCTACCCTACTGGTCTGGCCGTGTACAACGCGCTGGACCTGACCACCCGGGTGCCAGCGACGCTCACCGTGGTTACCACCCGACCACACCGGATGGCGCAACACTGGATGGCGCAACGCTTCGCCCAGCCAGACCTGGCGTAGCGGCCGGGCAGGATGGCGTTCCCATCGCAGCGGGAGATAGAATTACGCCAAGCTCCGACAGGAACTGCTGCCTGCGGTCGCCCAACTGCCGCCGTATCAGATGCCGATGCTCACTGCGGGTAGCGGCTTGCTCGCCGTAGGCGGCCAATGCAACCGGGGCAGTGAGCAGTTATTGCCTGACTAACGCGGCCACTAGCGAAGAAACCAAAAGTCAACTCGCATCTTACCCGGTAGGCAGCTTACGCTTCATCCGCTCCTGCTCGGGAAGCGGCTTGTCGGCATCGGGATGTTTGGCGAAATACTCCTGCAGCGCCACGTCCATAATGGCGCTCATATCGCGACGGTCCCAGAACGCCAGTCGGTGCAGCTGCACATAAGTCGCGGTGGGGAGCGTATTGGTGAAGCGGGTTTTGGTGGGCACTGGTACGAGAGGCGGCGCTGTTGCCGGGGTAAGCACGCTAGCCTCACCTGTTGGAGCAAATAGCAGCTCATCTACCGAGTGGGTTGGGGTTACTGACGCCGGCTGCGATACGAGCGCGGCGAGACCAAATTTTGAAGCTGGCTTTTTCATAGACATAAGCGAAAGGCACTTATCAGCACTTGGGCGCTATTTTATTATATGCATCAGTTGCATCGAATGTATAATACTTATCATGTGCATCATGCATATGATAAGTATTATGCTGGCAATCTTTCCAGTAGCTCCGTGGTAAGGTTTTCGTAATCTCGGTATGCATTGCTGCTGGGAGCATACTCCTGCAAGCTTTGGCGATTAACCTGTGCCTCGGCCAAGGCTACGTTTTCACGAATGGTGGTCCGCATCAACAGCGGACCTAGCATTTCATGCTGCCGGAGCATTTCCACGAACTCATGATGCAACCGCTTGCGGTAGGTGGGCGAATAGCGCGTTAGGAACAACCCTCCCACTTGCAAGCCCGGGTTGAAGCTTTTCTTGACCCGGGCCACCACATCGAGGAGTGAGTTGAGTCCTTCGTAGCTGAGGTACTCCGGATGCACGGGGATGA
>CAXUEM010000005.1:4861-29125 GCA_964249885.1 uncultured Hymenobacter sp.
GGGATGAAAGTGGCTGTAGAGGCCGTCAGCGCGGCTACGGCAAGTGGCGAGTGGGGCGAAGGGCTGGTATCAAAAATGACGTAGTCCATTTGCGCCTCCAAACCAATCAAGGCGCTTCTCAGGACCATGATGTAGTCCATCTGGGTGCCCAACACCTTTTCGGCCGCTACAATGGCTTCCGTGGCCTGCACCAGCCACAGCTGGGGCCCAACCGGCTCCATTACCTCCGCCAGCGTGGCGTCGCTGCTGGCCACCAAACCAATGTGTTTGTCGGCGGGCAGCTGCGGAAGGATGAGCGATAAATTACGTTGCGGGTCACAGTCGACCAGCAGCGTTCGGTAGCCCCGATTAGCCAGGGCGTGTGCTATGGCCCAGGCCGAAGTTGTTTTGCCTACGCCTCCCTTACGGTTCGCAATCGTGAGTACCTGCATAATGAATGGAAATGAAGTTGAGACAAATGTCGGGAACATTTGGTGCATAAGCAATACTATGTTCCTCATTCATATCATATGCATAAGGAGTATAATATTACTAATACACCTCGTGTGTGTGATGTGTACACGTGGTTGACTTGTATTCTGTTGGGGCATAGTAAAGAGCTTAGTAAAGAGCTTAGTCAAAAGGCAGTGGGGAAGGGAACATAGGTTGGAGGGCCGTCATGTCAGGGGCAAAAGGCCCATTAAGCTTGGTGTTAGTGCATATGCTTGCCAGCTATTTGCAGCAGCGATGTTGCCAAAACCGCTGTCGAGGAGCGGCGGCCAAGGGGGTGTCGAAGTTGCGCCGGCAGCTAACCATGATGCGGGTAGGGGAAGTCGGCCGGCATCAGCCGGCCTGCCCTGCTATGCTGGCGAGAGGCAGCGGGAGGGCGTACTTACCGGTGTCCTCTGCGCCTGACTATAAAAAACAATTCTGCGGCTTGGCGGCGACGTCTTGCTGGGCTGCGGAACTACCGGTAGAAGCGTAGGGCCCATACCATTTTTCCGGTACGTGGGGTATGGCAAAACTGGTAGCGCGAAAGCGGAGAGCAGTTCGTATCACCTGGCCCAGCTAAGTGGCCCCCAACCCGATGGGCAATAGTTGCTACGCAGGGAGGGGAGGGGATACGTTCTGCTTTATTTCTACTAGGTGCTGGCTTGCTGCTATTCCCTGCCAGGTCTTGAACCCCAACTTGAAGCTTTACCAAAGCTTTACCTCAGTTCCGAGTACTTAGCTAGTACGTAGCCAGTGCGTAGCGAAGGTTAGCGGAAGAAAAGCCTATTGTAGCTTACTTCCGGTTCCGCGCCCGCCGCCGGTGGGACCCGCAGCCGTTGCCGCGCCGGGGAGCCGGCCGGCCGGGCCAGGCAGTTAATTTCACTTTTCAAACTGGTAACTCATGCATTCAGAGCCCGAACTCAATGAAGGGGAGGAGGTAGTTTATTCGCGCTGCACCAAAGAAGAAGATGCCTTCACGTTGCAGGACCTGTGCGGAAAGTGCCCGATACCTGCTCGCATCCAGGGTGGGCTGCCGCGAATAAAAGCAGAAATCGCAGTGCACCGGCGAGGAGATACGAGAGTTGGATTCCTCCGCTATTGTGAGGCAGCACTAGCCAGTCATTTGAAAACAGCAGCGCGGTTTGCAAATGAGCTGGCAAACCCGGCAAAAGTGAAAAGTCTGGATGTCGGGAAGCTGCTGGAAATCAAGTTCTGGAATCTGGCACTTTGCGAGTTGTACAAAGCGGAGCTGGAGCTACCGCAACCTAGTGTTGCGGTAGCTCTCACGGCTCCCGTGGAGGATGCGGCAACTGAGTTCCCCTATATCCGCCCGGAGATTAGGCGGATAATGGACTTTATGCACGAGAGCAAACTGCGGGACGCCCAAATCACCACCCTAGCGGCCCAGACCGCGGCGGCTACCGCCCAAAAGGAAATGGCCGAACGAACGGGCCGCTCGGCTGAGCCAGTAGCGCTGAACCCATCGCTGCTGCCGGCCAATGTAGCGGAAAGCCACACCTACTTTACCGCCCTTCTGCAGGCGTGCGCCCAGCTTCCCCGCTACGATGTGGCTCAGACCCTGAAAACAGCGTTTGAAGAGCACCGGAAAAAAGGCGTTTATGCTTGGAGTGATTTTATACAGCGACTGCCTACCTACATCGGCCAATACCTGAGCCCGGAGGTGCAGCAGCTGCTCAATGCGCAAGGGGGGCTGCTGACCTCGTTTCGGGCCGCGCGCCGCGTGGCGGAGCAACGGCCCGAGAACTGGCCTTTCTGGGGAGTCGACGAGCGTCCCCGCTTGCTGATGCGACGGCAGGATGCGGAGCAGCGACTCGAAGCAGCGCAACAAGATAACCGGACCACGCAGGTCGTTGAGCACGGCGCAACCCTGGTCCGGCTTGAGCGCATTCTCGCGGCGCTGGAGGTTGCCGACGCCGCCGGCAGGTTTGTGGTAAACGCGAGTGAGCTGGACGCCCCACCAAGCACTCCGCCCCTAGAGCATGGGCCCGTAGTTAGTAGCGGCCCTTTGCTGTCGGCAGCGGACCTGCGGACTTTTTACCTGAAGGCGTTGGAGCACCCGCCCTTTGTCGGGGAGCTTACCCCTTATCAAAAGTCCGAGTTGCAAGGCTACGCGGAACGGGAAAAGATGGCGGCTGTCCGATTGGCCGTCGACCTAATGGACGGTAATCCCGGCTACGTGTATCCGCCCGGGTACCAGAATGGGCGGGAGGTTGACTATTGGCTGGAGAAGAGTGTCAATTATCAAAACAGCCTTCAAGTGATACAACTGCTCACCCTGCGTCCTGCCTCCGCAGAAGGGACTCCTGAGAGTACTTTCAAGCCGATGGCGCCCGAACCCCTCCAAGCCTTTGCCCCCCTGCTGCTGAAGTATACTCTCCCTCAGCTGCGCGAGCTGCTGCAGGAACTAGGCCTGGTCGCCACGGACGGGCGCGCCGTGGCGGCGGCCAGTCCTGGTGCCTGGGTAGGGGTCATTCACGCCCTGCTCGACGTGCAGCCGCCGCGCCTACGCGGCAGCAAGGCAGCTATTCAACGGGCATTCAGCGGTGTTTTCGGGGCTGACGTAAGTGAGCGGGCCGTGCAGGCGGGCCTGGGCACCAACGGCAGCGAGGCAGAGCAATTCCGGGACCGGGCATTGGCATTCATGGCTAGGGGGTACTAGTGCGGAGTGCTGCGGACTACTGCGGCCGCAAGGTTCCGCAGTGCCTGCCGCCGCCCTTTGTGGCAGAGCTGGCCGGCATACTTTCCCGGCTGCTCTCTCAGCTATGGATGGTATCGTCCAATGCGTAACCCACACGCAACGCCTTATTCTCTCCCTCACGCCCGAGCAGGCTGCTGGTATCATAAGCGCTCTATGCGCCGTTGGCAGCCTGCTCCTGCAATGCCTCGCGTTTCGGCGGGAGAAGCAAGCGCGGTAAATGCGAAAGGCTGCCCGCTGGGGTGGCACTCACCATCCTGAAATTGCCATTGCATTATGAGCAGCAAAAAAAATGAGCAGCATATCGTCCCGCGAACCTACCTGAAGCATTGGCGAATCGGGGAAGGGCAGAATCTTGTCTACATCATCAATTTCAGGGACAGGTATAGAACCGGGGTACAGACAGTTGGGCTGAACGACAAGGTTTTCAAGCAGCGGAAATACTATAATGACAGCTCCTTCGCTAACCCCTATGTAATTGAGGAAATGCTGGGCGAGGACTTTGAGCCCACTTATGAGATTATAATGAGCGAGGTGAAGCTGGAGCAATCACTCTCGGAATCAACCCGCCAGCTGGTAATCAGCTGGCTGTACACAGCTAAGATGCGCAGCCCGGTTATGCGAGCCAATCCGGAGAGGCTGTTCAATTTCGTGTCGAAGACGCAGGAGCGCTGGGGTGGTAAAAAGCTCACGCAGGAAGAGGAGCAAGCAATAGAGCAGAAGGCTCGTAGAGTGGCTAAGAAAATTCAACTGAGTGCTTTGACGGACAGAGGTCAAGTGCAGAGCCTGCTGTGGATGTTCGTTGAAACACTGGTCAATAAGCGATGGCGAATTTTGAAGTCTCGTCCTGGCTATGAATTCTGGACCAACGACAATCCTGGATTTTCCCCTAACATGAGTGAGCGTTTCAAGGAGCGGGTGCCATACCATCACGTCATGGAGATGAACGCCGGCTCCATCATTTTCTTTCCTCTTTCGCCAACGTACTGTTTGGAGCTAACGCCCTTTGAAGAGGGAACGCCGCTCGAAGTTTCCGGGGCAACAATGGAAATTGAGTTTGAGCAAGCGCCATTAACACTTATCGACTTCATCAACAAAGGGGTTTTCTATACCCGCTACAATCTTGTTGTCTCCAATAAGAGGGAGCTGATGGAGCGTTGTATTAAGTAAATGTCAGGACCTGCAACAACGCGGAGTGAGTCTGCTTGACTACTTCGCTCAGGCTCTTGAATCGATTTTAACACCCGCGTGCTCAACGAGGCCAGGCCGTAGTTCAGACCTGGAACCATTGGCCACAGCCAGCCCCAAAACAAGCCCCAGCGCAGCGAAACCGGTAAGCTCCAGACTCAGCCCAGCACCAGCAAGGGGTTGCCCATCACGTGGGTATGGCCGGGTACTAGACAGCTGGGTTGAAGCTGGCCGTGGAAAAGCTGGCTCTCTTCTATGCTGCTAGCTCTGTAATTGGCTCAGCTGTGCAAGTTGTTCTCACTAGTGCATTTTTTACTGCCCAGGAAGTTCTTCTGCTCCATACTGAGAGGGCAGTAGTGGGTAGCTATTAAGCGGTCTTTCGTAGAAGTTTCTTTGTACTTCTCTGCCCGGTTTTGCCCTCCATTCATGACGTCAGTATAGCTCCTCCCTTTGGCTGCTAGTCCTATTATGAGACGGGCTATTAACCGTCTGAGCTTTCAATAGGCATAAGCTCCCCTGCAACTCTGCAAGCTCGGAGTGAGCAATGAGCGGTGAGAGGAGCTAAAACGCGGACTATAGCGGGTGGGACAGGTGGGCTCATCAAGCAAATAGATTGGTGCTGGAAAGTACGTGAGTGAGGGTGCAGGGACCTCCAGCCAAGAAACGCACGAATAGTCACTGGTCCATTCATAATTGACCGAAGCCGTGGAAGCCGGATATGGATGGTAAGGGTTGATGAGGTAATGGCGCAAAGCAATCAGCTCATGGCCACCCCTATTAAGTTAGGTAAGTTAGGCGGTGGGCAGCTGGAGTGGGAGAGTGACTTAGCCTAAAGTCAGGAGTCAGGGTCCAGCGAGGTTGCGGGGATGGGGGCACTTATAAGGACAGGGTCATCGAAACGAAGTGGACACGCTACTTAAAGGCAGATAATCAATCCGGATGGCGTGGGGCAAAAAGTGGAACGTAGTCAAAGCAGGAGTGAGGAGTATCAAACACTACCTATTCGTCCGGTTTCACAATCTGCTCGGGATGGCGTGAGCTGATTAGCCAGCCAGGCATGTATCGACGTGCAAACTATTCACGACCAGGTGCAGAAGGGATACCAGCACGCGAGTGGTTCGGTTCGACTAATTGAACAAACCCTGGCAACCTGTTTATCGCCTTGGTAGCAAAAGAGAAATACTACAAAACGGAAGGGCCACTTGCTTAGCCTGACAGTAGGAGCCAGTTAAGCAAGCGGCCCATGAAGGTCAGCCGCTTAAAGAGGGGTAGACAGCTTTACTTGGTAGGTGAAGGCTTATCGGGTATGATGCCCAAAAAGTTGATGTCCTTCTTCGACTGCAAGTAAAGGGTATAGCGCTCCATGGCCTCGTCCATCATTTGTTGCTGGGTGTGAATTGGGTCGCCTTTTCGCTGAAGTTGGACGGAGGCTATCCGTAACGCGTGTTCATGGTCAACTTTCAAGTGGAGAGCTGTTTTGACATAAGCATCTTTATCGACTTTCGACTTTTTGCTAACAGCTGGTTTGCTAGATGATGCCCTTGGGGTTGGCGGGGTATTCTGCGATTCTGAGGGTAGTGGGTTTTCTGACATTGTGTTGTATTGAAAAATGAGGTGATAAGATTCAGGCTGTTTTATAAACCTGCGCGATGGCCAAGATAAGGTCTGTGGGCTAACTAGAAAAATCCGGTAACCAGAATTTGCCGAATTTCCTGATTATTCATAATATTGTCATGCATTGTCCATGAGAAATGCATATTATGTGTTTTGGACAGGTGAGCTGAATGCCAAAAACCTACTTGTTGTACATACTGAGTTTATTAGTAATTTCAGACTTCATAAAATGATATTTTTGCTTTAATACTAAATACGGATTTCAGTAAAGTTATATCAATATGACTTTGATGAAATAATGAGTGTTTAAAAAATTAGATTGTTCAAGAATGTTAAGATAATTTTCTGATTATTGCTTGCGTTTAGCATTGAGCTACTGAGTAAAGTATTAGATAAGATTAATAAATCACATGTTCAATGTTGTCTTTACTTCTCTCTGACAGTATAGGTTCTTGCTACAATTCGTAAAAAAGCTATTGTCTTATACAAGACGAATGTTAAAATGGGACTAGTATTAACATTGATAATTCGAATGTAATATTACTTATTGTAAATAGCAAAAGTCGGAAAAATCATAATGTGTACAAAACTTCTTAATAGAAAAAATTGTGCAAGAACATTCAGTTGATTTAGCTTTCTTGAAAATGACCTATTGTTAGTTTACGTGTAAAGTCCATTCGTTGTCTATTTTGATTTCCTCGATGAACTGACTTTTATGTTATGGCAATGTCGTGATAGCTTGCCAGTAAAGGTCTCTTAGTTATCATAGGCAGAAAATAATGCTGGATGAGAAAAACGGAATTTTTGGTAGTATGTTTGTAAAAGTAGCTAGCAAGTAATGTTAATAGTGGCCGGAAAACTACTCATTTCCCCTCGTTTGTCCCCGCTATAACCCTCCTTTTTATGGACGATTCATCAGAGCCACTAACCGAAAAGCCTAAGCGCGTGGGCGCTGCAAAGGGTGGGCGAAAGTCTATTCCTGTATCGGAACAAAAATTACATCGGGTTGTAATCCGCTTCACCGAGGAGGAATATGCAGCACTAAAGCTTGAAAAAAAAAGGAGTGGCCGCCGGATGGCGGTAATTATCCGGTCGAAATTTCAGGACAAGGAAGAGCAGCAGTTGTACTGGACAGCCGAACAGTTTCGGATATGTCGCCAGCTAGCGGAACTGTCTAATCTTTTTCACACATCGGCCAAGCAGGATGGTCAGCAGGAGTTGACTCCTGAGCAAGTTGACATAGCGAAAGCGGCTAGACAGGTGAGCAGCTACCTGGATTCAATCATCGCATGATTGCCAACTTTACCACGATGCCTGACCCCAAAGGGCTCGCCCGCTACCTGCTGGGGCATACGGACAAGAAGACAGATAAGCAGGCGACTATACTCGGTTCGGGGGGGGTGCGAACTGATACGGTGGGTCACCTGATTAAGGATTTTGAGTTAGGGTGTAAGCTGCATCCGGAGCTGGGTCAGTCTGTGCTGCACATCTCGCTGAGTTTTAATCCGGATGATGCCTCGCGGATGACTGACCAGAAAATGCGTCAGGTCGCGGAGGAATACATGGATGAGATGGGCATGAAGGGAACGCAGTATCTGCTCGTTCGGCACCGCGACCGTCCGCACCAGCACCTGCACATCATGGCCAACCGGGTGGCCGATGATGGACACACAATCAAGGACAGCAACAACTTCATGGACTCGAAGACGGCCATAGCTAAGCTCATGGTCACGCACGAGCTATCGCCAGCCAAGGGACACCGGCCGCATCTGCAGAACCCGGACCGTCTGCGCGGCAAGGACCTGGGCCGGCTTAAGTTGCGCACCGCTTTGGACTATCAGTTGGATACGAAAAAGCAAACGCAGCGCCCGGACTTCCTGGCAGCCATAGAAGCGAAGGGGATTACGGTTCGGGAATTTCACGATAAGGACGGGAACGTCACAGGCATCAGTTTTAAGATGGGTGGTTACGCCTGCAAGGGCAGCGCTCTGGGGCCAGGGTACAGCTCCCCTGAGATAGACAAGCGGTTAGCAGCTAATCAGCAAAAAGCGCTGGAAGCGAACAGTGGGCACAAGCAAGTATCCATTGCCCCAGACCAGGCGCCGAACGCTGCCCGCGAAGTTGTTGCCCAAGCACTCGTTCCCGCCATCGTCCCAGGGCCGGTAGGAGAGGAATTACAAGCAGCGGTTAGGGCGCGTCTACGGCCCATGCCGAGGCCAACGAAAAGTAAGGCGTCAGAAGGAGCAGAGCCGGTAGAAGTACCATTGCCACGCTTGGTTGAGGCGGCGGTTTCTACCGTAAGCGTTCAGCAATCGGAGCAGTCAACACCGGTCCAAGTTGTGAGCGCGTCCCCGGTCTTACCGGCCTCATCGTTACCAGTGGAAGCCTCAACAGATGGGGTGCTTGGTGTTGGGCCGGTTACACCTGCTGAACAGATGGACATCCAAGGTGCAGAAGCAAGTGCGCCGACTATAGTAGTACCCGCGAGAACGGTAGAGGGGATGCTGGTTGGAACAGCAATAGAAGGAAATACAGCAGCAAGTGAGGGGCCGCAAGCGCAGGCGCTGCCACACTACGCCACCGATGCTGAGCAAGCAGAGTGGGACCGTAAACTGGCGGCCTGGGAGCACCAGCAGGCGCAGCAGGCCAAATGGGAACGCTATGAAGAGCGTTACTATGACTTGCGGGAAGAGACAACCCGCAAAATAGCGGCAGCGGACCAAGAGCCCTACCAGAGTCTGCCGGCGTTCGTCGTCCTGATGCATACCCAAGGGTTATCACTGCTACCGGCGGAGGCAGAGCTGCCGGTACGGGTCGTCCACCAGGCATCCGGCGAAGACTTCCCAGCGGAAGACATTTTGCTGGCCGGACGGCCCTTTCTGGATACGGTGCAAGCGAAAGCTGCGCTGGCGGCCGAAGCGGCGGCGGCACCGGCGCCCGAACCTGTAGTTGACTGGGAGCCTCGCTACCAGCAGTACCTGCAGCAGCGAGCAGCAGTGCTGGCGCACAATGACGCCGTAGTCAAGGTGAACTGGCACCTTGAAGACCATCCGAACGCGGCAGGGGTAGCGGCCGCAATCGCCATGGTGCAGGCACCCGACTCGCCGCTGTTGAGCAAAGACAGCTACAGCAAAGACAGCTTACTCCAAAATCTACGGGTGGAGTTGACCCGCCAGCAAGAGCGGGAAGACAAAATTAGTTGGACCGCTGCCAGGCGGCTGCGGCTGGAGGAGGTGGCAAAAGGGCGGTTTGGCTTCGCCTATACGACGGCGGCTATCGAGGCGCGCGATGAGTTGCGGTATCTAAGGACGCCGCCTACTCTGCCCCTGCAAGTCGGTGAGCGGCGCTACCTACAGCCGGCGCCCCCAAACCTAACCCGGGAACAGTTTGCGCAGCAGCAACAGGCGGGCCTCGACCTGGTGCGGGGGAATGTAAAAGCGGCCCTGGCCGCCGATTTTACACACTGGGGTGAGTTTAAATCCCGGGTGGACCGCGGGGGGGGTATTGAGACCACGGTATCCGAGGCCGGAAAGGTAGCGTTTCGCCACAAGGCCAGCGGGCAGACCTACCGGCATGACGAAGTAATAACGAACATGAAGGAGCGGTACTCAGAAGCTCAAGCTCGGGGACAGGCTCAGGAGGCTAAAAAAACCCAAAAGAGTGCACCTGTTCAGAGCAATGACCGAGAGATAAGCAGGTAGGACTCACTGATAGCTACTGCGCCGACTGCCGACTACCTGCGGCTTGACTTCATTGTGCTGCCTCTGGTTAACCATAACCATCCGACCTTGATACGGACGTTCGGGGGCTGCTTGGCGCACGGGTACGGGCGCAATCAGATTTGCTGACAGACCCATTACAAGCGCATGGTTGAAAAGACTTTGAATGCTTGGCTGGTCAGAGACCTACAACCAGGCGGGGAATAAGGGCTACTGTGCGGACGCGGGTAGGGTGAGCTGGTCGTCGTTATTCGCGTCGATATAGCTGATTTTAGTGGGGTCAAAAGCCTCCAGGGCCTGGGCCACCCATTGCTCATCGACCGTGTCCTGGTAGGCGAGCAGGTGCACCGTGGCCGTCTGGTCGGGGCTCAGGCGCAGCAGCCGGCCGATGCGCTGGGCGGCCTTACGCTCGTTGCCGAAGGTGTGCCAGATGATGCCCACCCGCAGGTTCGGAATGCTGATGCCCTCCGAGAGCTGGGCCACGCAGGCCAGGCGCTGAATCTGGCCGGCGTTAAACTTCTCCAGGTTAGCCTGACTGAGCTTATTTCCGGAGTGGTAGGTGTGGTCGGCCTGCTGCTCGGCCTGCTGCTGATTGCAGGTAAAGAGCAGCACCTTATCCGTCTGCTGGCTGGCCAGGTAGCGCATGTAATGGCCCTTGGTGGGGTAGTTCATCAGGGCCTGCATCCGCAGGATGCGGAGCGTCTCGACCGGGAGCTGGTCCTGGTCATAGTTGGCCAGTCGCCGGCTCCAGTACAGATAGTTTTCGCGCTCACTGGTCGTGAACTGGCTGCCAGCTTTGGTGGTGAGCACATAGTCCCGCACGGAACTTAGCGGCAGGCGGTGCACAACCAGGCGGTAGTCGTTGAGCAGGCCGGCGAGTACGGCCTCGTCGGTAGTATAGTCCACGGCGATGGGGCAGTAGGTGGCCACGAGCCGGCCCTTTTCACTGTGGGCCTGCGCAGGCGGCGTGCCCGTCAATCCCAGGATGCTGCGCTTGCGGGCGGCGTGCGCTTTCAGGCCCGGCTCATGCGACTCCTTGAGAGCGTGGCACTCGTCGAGGTAGAGCTTGTCATACCCCTGCGCGGCCAGAGCTTTGGCCAGCGAGCGGTAGGTAGTGAAGTCAATCTGGTCGAGCAGGTGCGCGAGCCCGAACTTGCGGGCTTCCTGGGGCCAGGAATCCAGAATGGCCTGCGTGGGGGCCGCCACCAAGAAGGGCTTACCGGCCGACCGGCTGGGGAGCTTGCCCGCGGCCAGTAGGCGGTCCATGTCGCGGAGCCCGATAAGCGTTTTGCCCAATCCCATGGTTAGGGCGATGCCAGTCAGCCGCCGGCCGTTGATGAGGGCCAGTACCTGGTCCTGCAAGGCTTGTTTGCGCGCTGCGGCACTGCTGGGCGCTTCGGGAACAGAAGACATACGGGAGAATAAAAAGGCAGCAGGGGAAAATAAGCAGGGGCGTGTTGCTCCTGCGAAGGTATAAGTCAGCGTTGGCCCTGGGCTATACCTTCGTGATTCGTGACCAAGACGGGCGTCGTGCCTGTCTGGCTGCTGGCAGTTGCTGGTCCAGGCATTAAAATAATACGAAGGAGCGTATCGCTCTAAGCTATTATGAACACTTGCAGGGTAAGCAACGAGTTGGTTTTACGGGTCTTCGGCCAGCACCTGCGGCGTCTGCGCGAGGCGCGGGACTCTAGTCCGAGGCGCAGGGTTGTAGTCAGCAAGCGTTGACTGATGGGTCTAATGCGCTCAAAACGAGCATCTGCCAGCTGAATACGGCCCGCTACTTCGTGCCGCTTGAGGTGCTGGTTTAGCTGGTCCAGAGGCTGAAAATTCCGCTTAGCGAGCTGCTGGATTTTCCCGTGCCGCTGCAACCCGCCGCTTCATGAGGATTACATAAGGTTCGGGACAACTGCCACTGGCCAGCCGTTTAACCGCGTGCCCGAAGATGGACCGGTGCACCCCAGCTGAGCGAACTGGACTGGTGTGGCGTGGCGTGGTCTGCTGAGCATAAGGGAAAAGCTCCCGCCCGGCTGGACGGAGCCGGCCGAGCCACTATTTGACTTCGGGGCTGCCTGGTGCCGGTCCCCTGCTTGGAATGCCCAGCAGCAAGGGCGGGGCGCTGGGCAAGTTCCAGTACCAGGTCTGAAAGAATTCGGCGTGGGCGCTGTGTAAGCAGCTGCCGCGCTGGCTCATACCCGCCGGCCACGGGCCCATGCCGGGTGAGTACGGCCCTGAATCGGGAGCTACTGAATGGGGGGCTATGTGCTCTGGCCGCCTTAGTCGGAATGCACGGTTGGGGCCGCCTGGAGATGGCGTACGGCCAGGGCGCGGCGCTAAGCTTCGCTTACCTAGATTCTGGGCATGGTGTCGCGCATGTCTCAGATACCCACCTGCGCGACGACTCACGAAGCAATAAAAGAAGGCCGGTTTATCGGCTGGCGCTCTTCAACGTTTTGGGTAAGGACAAGCCACTAGGGCCGGATGGTTTTTTATTTTTCATTTTCAGTCAGGTCGTTGATGGTCACTTCTTTGTATGGCATGACTTCATGTTTTTCGGGCGCTCGATAGAAGACGACTTCGAGTCGCTTGAATAGTGCCATGAAATTTGCCGGTTCTATATCAACCATTACCTGTAGCGTGCATTCAGGGTCACCATGTTTGTCTATACAAATTATAGCCGCATGAAAGCCGTTTCCATAATCGCTTCCCGCAAAAAACCGTGCTCCCACGGGCTTGTAACGTTTTGCATCAATTCCTTTCTTATCCAGGAAATCTGACAATATTGTTGACCCGATATCATCCAAGTCTGCAGCTGAAGTGCCGGTAAAGTCTCCGTATCTAGCTGTGGCTTTCATAGAGTTGAGAGTATTAGTATTTTGCAATGATAACACCCCTATTTGCTTTCACCAACCCATCCGCATCTACCACTGCGTAACTGCTCGGCCAGTTAGGCTACACCGTGTAACCCCACGCCAATGCCCAGCCCGCTCAGCCAGCGTAAGCACTTAGCGCAGCCCCTGCATCTTAAGGAATAAACCGCCGGGATTTTTGGTCGCCTTGATTTTGTCGGTCTTCAGCTTGTAGATGAAGGCAAACAAAGCATCCACGTGCTTGCTGGACTGCAGAATATCCTGCACCAGCTTGGGCTCCTGGATGCCCAACGTCTCTAAGTGCTTGCGAGCCAGCTGCATCTTGGCGTCATCGGCTTCCAGCTCAAAGGGGATGGGCAGCTGCTGGGGAACCTGGGCGTTGACGTAAAACTTAATGCTCTGGTAGGAACGGCCTTTCTTGAGCAGCTCGTACTTGATGCGCAGGTCGGTGTGCTCGTTTATCTGGGAGGTGGCTACGTCGAGTACGTACTTCTGCAGCGAGGAAATCTGCGCGTACTGCTCGGGCTCCTTGCCCGCCGGGTCTTTGAGCTTGAGCATGCCTTTGAACTCATCCAGGGAGTACGTTTTGGTTTCCCCGATGTCCTTCCACTGCGAAGCCAGCTGGTAGATGCGCTTGGCGTACTTGCTCGACAGGCTGAACGCCGCCTGCAAGCGGTAGGAAGTGAAATTGCTTTTCAGGTCAATCAGGAAGGGCCGCATCCGCTCCGATATCTCCAGCTCGATGGTGCCCTCGCCCTTACGGTAGAGCGCCGAGGCCAGCAGACTGACTTGCAGCAGAGTCTTGCCGGTTTCGATGTGATACACCCGGCTGTTGAGGTGCTCGGTTGAGTCGAGCAGCTGCTTGTAGTTCCAGGTGCGACCGGTAAGCTCCTGCAGCTCCTGCACCCGGATTTCATAGATGGTGCCGGACTTGTCGTGCTTGGTGAGCTTGGAGAGCAGGGAGAAGACGATGTCCATCTCGCAGGCGCTCATCTCGTAGCGGGCCGTCGTCAGCGCGTTGTGCTGCCGAATCTCAATCGGGACGGTGGATTCCGGCGTGGCCATGCACAGCTACTGTGTTGATGCAGAGCAAACATACAGCATAAATCACAAAGTAATAGAGACAATTCCCGCATCTATGAGTAGAAGCCCCCACGCCACAGTGTATTGACTTATAAAATCTATTAGTTCGACTTATAAAACCTATTAGTTCACCCGGTAACAAATGGCTGTCAGGCTTATAAAAGCTATTAATTGATGGACCATAGGAATAGTACGCAGCAGTGGTGTCCAAGGACCTCGCTTATAAAAGCTATTAGTTCGTGCCAACAGCCGTGAGAATAGAGCCAGAATCGGGTTCTATTAATCAGCTTATGAAAGCTATTACTTTGACTGATAAAAGCTATTAATCAGCTTATGAAAGCTATTACCTGGCTTATGAAAGCTATTGGTTAGCTTATAAAATCTATTACTAATGCTTCGCAAGCCACTGAGGTACAAAAGGTTGTGAGCCCTGCAAATACCTTAAATACTTAAAATACTCACAAGCTTGTTGAAGTTCTGGTACAAAAGCTTTTAGAATGATGGTTCGGAACGATATCCGAACGAAAACAACAAAAATGGAGGTCTAAATAAGCATAAAACCGCATTGCACTTTTTAAAGATTTTTTTACCTTTTTCTACTATTAAGACCTTGCTGTTACGTCACTTATCCTCACAGAATCACTACTGGAAAGCTTATTAATAGGTTTTACAAGCCTTATCAACTACTCGGGCAAAGTAAAGGCCCTCTAAAGGTAAACGGCTGAATTTACCCCGTAGCGTGGGGGCGTGAGGCTCCCAGAGTCACCCCAACGCTTATAAAAGCTATTACTAGGCCACTGGGCCAGCTCTCCACCCAGCCCAGGATTGGTGAAGTAATAGATTTTATAAGTCGAAAGACTGCATTACGGCTCTGAATCGCCATTAACGACCTCACCCAGGTAGGTAGGTAGGTAGGTAGGTAGGTAGGTAGGTAGGCATGAGATGATACAACCTGCTTCGCCATCTCCTGTCGGGATAGCTGCTCCATTCTAGCTCCCGAACCGAGGAGAGGTGAGGAGAGCAATGCTGCCAGCATTTTTGGGATATCCTGATTCATATCACCGGTCCAGCCTGTTCATCTTTGAGAAGCTGCTGGCTGCCCATGCATACCATCAGGGCTAGCTGCAACTGCTTTTACTAATGTCAGAATCCCGGCATTCGAGCTTAATTAAGGGTTACTTCCGGCACGTAAGCAAAGAAACGTTAACAACCATAATGGAAGCTGAATTTGCCATTAGGTTGTATATTTGGCAAATACAGTTTTCATTAAGGTCTTTTATGGCTAGCTCACCTGCCCCGTTGTTGCCCCGCATACAACAGCACCTCACCGAGTTGGGAGAACATATCCGTCTCGCCAGATTGCGCCGCAAGCTCAGCAGCACCCGCGTGGCCGAGCGGGCCGCCATTACCCGGCCGACGCTGCGCGCGATTGAGGCAGGAGCGCCCACCGTCAGCATGGGGGCTTACGTGCAGGTGCTGGCCGTGCTGGGACTGGAAAAAAACCTGCCGCGTCTGGCAGCTGATGACGTGCTGGGACACAAGCTCCAGGACGCGGACCTACTGGTGCGTGAGCGAGCCCCCAAACAACCTCGTCGCTCATAGCTCCATGGCCAGAACCGTTAACCGGCGCCTGCTGCACGTGTACGCCCACTGGCTGGGATTGGAAGAGCCAATGCTGATGGGAGTCCTGTCGGCCACCCCGGTACGGGGCAAGGAGGTATTTTCATTTGCGTACGATGAGAGCTGGCTCCAGTCCCCGCACGTTCAGGAGCTAGACCCGGCGCTGCAGCTCTACGCCGGGCCGCAGTACCTGACGGAAGACGAGCAAGGGAATTTCGGCTTGTTTCTGGATTCCTCACCGGACCGCTGGGGCCGGGTGCTACTGGACCGCCGCGAGGCCCAGCTGGCCCGCAGTGAAAGCCGCCGGCCGCGGCCCCTACTTGAATCAGACTACCTGCTGGGAGTCTACGATGGGCACCGTCTAGGCGGGCTGCGCTTCAAACAGGACCCGGATGGCCCCTTTCTGGATGACAACCAGGCCCAGGCTTCGCCACCTTGGGCGAGCCTGCGTGAACTGGAGCACATCAGCTGGCAACTCGAAGGCCCGGACGCTGCGCGCGACCCCGCCTACAGCCAGTGGCTGGCGCAACTCGTGGCCCCCGGCGCCTCGCTGGGCGGGGCCCGACCCAAAGCCAGCATCGTGGACCAAAGCGGCCAACTGTGGGTAGCCAAATTCCCGAGCCGCTTTGATGAGCGCAACATCGGCGCCTGGGAGGCGGTGACCCATGACCTAGCATCCCAGGCCGGCTTGACTGTCGCCGCCGGGCAGGCGCAGCGCTTCGGCAACCGGCGCCACACGTTCCTCTCCCGGCGCTTTGACCGCACCGCTACCGGGCAACGGCTGCACTACGCCTCGGCGCTGACCCTGCTGGGCTACCATGACGGCACCAGCCACCGGGACGGGGCGAGCTACCTGCACCTGGCCGAGTTTTTACAGCGTAGCGGCGCGAGCGTAATCGAGGACCTGCAGGAGCTCTGGCGGCGCATCGTCTTCAACATCTGCGTGTCCAATACCGACGACCATTTGCGCAACCACGGCTTCCTGCTCACCCCAGAGGGCTGGCGGCTCTCCCCCGCGTTTGACCTGAACCCGGTGCCGGCTGGCCACGGCCTGACGCTCAATATTTCGGAGACGGACAATGCCCTGAGTCTGGAGCTGGCGCGGGAAGTCGCCCCATTTTTTCGGCTGAAACCGCATAAGGCGGCTGAGATAGCAGCCCGGGTAAAGTCGGCCGTGCAAAACTGGCGCACCCAGGCCAGCGCGTATGCCATCAGCCGGGGAGAGCAGGAGGAAATGGCTAATGCCTTCGCCCAGGCAGAGAACTAATACCACTGCTTTTAACGGGATTCAACCGGCGTGCTCCGGTGCGGAGCTTAAATCAACCAAACAACAGGCGATGCCTTTCACCAGAATCTTCCATCCTGTAGGCCAGGGCGCCTTTTACACCGAACAGCACCACGACCAAGGCGCAGCTTTGACCATCGTGTACGATTGCGGCTCGCTGACGGCCCCGAGGTCACACTTTCTGCGCAAAGTAGCCACGGCTTTGCCAGCAGATACCGTTATTGACGTGCTCTTCCTTTCTCACTTTCATGCCGACCACATCAACGGCATCGATGAATTGAAGAAGCAGTTTACCATTCGGACGGTGGTGCTACCCAAGCTCACCGACGAAGCCCGCATCCTGGTCAAGCTGGAGAACTACTTGAAATATGGCGGCTTTAGCACGAGCCTGATTGACAACCCCGAGCAGTACTTTGGTAGCCATACGCTCGTCATTTTAGTGGAGCCCGTGGGGGACACCGCCGATGCCCCGAACGCGACAGTGGCTGAAGGCAACAATGGTCCTTTTGTGGACATCGACCCAGAAGAAGAGCCCTCTTTTTCCCCCGACGCGAGGATTTCCAGGCAGGCTGCTTCCGCTAGTGTGCCCAGCGGGACCGTGCTGCGGTTCAGGACTACGAGCGCCCCTTTCTGGGAATATATTCCTTTCAACTACGAGTACCTCACCCGGGGAGCCGCGTTCGTATCCATGCTGGCGAACCTGGGCATCCCATTGCACTCGCTGGCTACAATTGCTGACGTTATTGCCCAAAAGTCGGCTCTGACGAAGGCATACGAAAAACTGAAGGGCGGCTTAAATCAGAATTCGCTGGTGGTTTACTCTGGAGCCATCGGCCCTAGTAGGAAGCTGTTCCATCAAAGCCCGGTATACGGCTTTTACTATCCCTTCTCGTTGGAGTCGCCGGGCGAGGGCTGCCTGTACTTAGGAGATATCGACCTGAGCGTAGGCCGGGTTGTTGCCGACATCAAGGCCCGACTGCAGGCTAGATGGCCACGAATATATAGCATTCAGGTGCCGCACCACGGAGCGATTGGCAACTTTGATGCAGCCGTGTTCAATCGGGGAGCCCAGGCCATCATTTCGTTTGGGACGACTAACAAGTACGGCCACCCCTCGGCTCACGTAGTAAGTCAGCTTTATCGCGTGCCAACCACTCCGGTTTATATTACCGAGAGGCTGGAAACCGGTTTTTACTCGTTGGATTGAAGCTGGGTAGGTGAGGGCTTTCGCCGGTAGACAGTAGCGGAGGGATGGGCGATTAAGGCGATAATCCAAACCCGGTTAACTCCCCAGTCGACAGGTCCGCGACCACCCTTCGAGTGCCGCGGACGCAACCTCAACGGGGACTTTAATGGCCGTGGCCATGGAAATGACACGGCGGCGGAGGAGCCGTTCGGTTTCGGGCGCGGAAAAATATGACGCGTAATATCGTCGGCCGCCGGACGAGACAGTAAGGGATAGCACTAGAGCAGCAGGAGAACGTATCGGTAGGGAAGTTTTTACCAAGAGCTAAAAAGGAGGCTCCTCATCTCGTGCACGAGTGCTTTTGCTGCGCATCTTGCTGCCAAGCCGGATAGTGTTTGGAGCATAAGGCGCGATGTCAGGTGATGACCCGGCGAATGTGGAGGCAGGGAAGGGTGTGGGTGCTGTCGCAGGTGAGTACGAATCAGAAAAGTCGGCTGACCAGTCATCACGCTCCAGGTCTTTGAAGAGGCCGGATTCCGTACTGAATTGCGTACTGACATTCTCGGTTCGGCCGAACGTATTTTTGGCGATGATTAGCTCTGCTTTGTTACGAGTAGGGTTGCCGTTTTCATCCTCCATGAACTTGTAGTATTCGGCGCGGTAGAGCAGAATAACCACGTCGGCCTCATTTTCAATCGCCCCGGAATCGCGCAAATCAGTCAGCTGAGGACGGCCATATCGTCCCCGGTCGGCACCGGTCCGGCTGAGCTGCGAAACGACCAAAACTGGGGCATCTAACTCCCGAGCCAGCGTTTTCAGGCGCCGGACAATATAGGACAGCTCTTGCTCCCGGTTGGCACAGAATAGCCGGGCTCTCTTACCAACCGTGATACGATTGATATTATCAATTATAAATAGTCTTACCCCTTCCTGCCGCAGCCGCTTACAGTCAGCGGCAATCTGGCCGATAGTAGGATTGGGCGCATCAATTATTCGGGCCTTGTCGCCGGCCTCCCGGCTCCAAGTGGTCACAAATGAGTTTAGCCGGTACCATTCTTCCGCTGATAATTCTCCCGCTTCAATTTTGTCGAACGACAGGCCAAGCTCTAAACTTATCCATTTCACCAAAAGCTTGTCGCAAGCCATCTGCAAGGAAAAGAAAGCAGTTCCGCACCCAAAGTCAGTCACAGCATTCCGCATAAACGAAAGCATCAGCGAGGTACAGCCCATCGAAGCAGCTCCCGCCACCACATAGAGGCTGGAATTTCGCCAGCCTTTCGTTGCCCGGTCCAAGGCGGCTATTCCGCTAAAAATACCCGGATAATTCTTGGTTTCCGCGTTTTGTACGACGCGGGCCATTGCCGACAACTCACTACTGGTTTCAGGTGACGGGCTGCTAATGGAGTTATCGGGCATGGCATTAGGTGGTTGCTTGCTACAAATTAAGAGCTTTCCAGTCGCTTACCATCCAGCCAAAAACGAGGAATTAGATTTAGGCAGCAGCAGCTGGCAATGAAGCCTTATCGTACTAAGTTGTCTCTTTCGGCCAACGCCTGTTCCGGTTATTCAACTTCGAAACTTGTTCTGAAATCACTGGTTCAACTGTGACAGTCCGTTTTTCCATTCGAGGTAGACGCGATTCGTGATTTTTGGCTGCCGAAACCACCGTTTATTTGACCAGGGCCATCTTCGTACGGCAGTACTTCAAAACACCCTTTTCTTATGTACTTGCACGACCTGCCTGAGCTGCCGCCTGGATGGAAGCTCAGCTATGAGGAAGTCTCCAATGGAGTGTATGAAATGCAAGTAACCTGGGACCGGGGGCCGAAAGTCGAGACGACCGGGACCGATTTTGAAGAAATGAAAGCCTGGTGCATCAAGTCCGCTCTGGACATTGAGGACCTGATGTGTCGAAGGGGGTTGATTTTGTAATAGGCTCCTTTTTCTGAACGGCAGAAATGGGCTTGGCACTTAGTGGTTAGCTGGCCCCAATTAGGCAGGGCAAGTTTAAGAAACTCATCTACGATTCAAAATTTAGGAAACTGGCAGTAGGAACAAGTTTCTTAAACTCCAAAATAGCGCTTGGTCCCCGCCACAATACCACGTCGGCAGCTCCTCACTCAGCAAACGGATACCCTCCGCCTCCACAAGCAGCGCGCCACAGCGGCTTATTAAGGCCAATACCTCCACCAGCTCCCTACTTGACCTTGGTTCGTTTAGCCGGACTGGACAATCTTTCAGAATTGGAATAACCTCGGCATCCGGGTAGGTAGTGTGCCAATGCTTCGTTTACGAGGTAATCCATTGCCCCTTCAGGACCGGTGCTCCAGTAAGCCAGATTATCTAGTCCTACCTTGTTAGCGTCGCGGAGGCGGGTAGCGAAGGCATGGATGAGGGGCAGGCAGGGGCTTTTGCGGCCTGCTCGGGAGGCACGGGGAGTCTTTTTGGAAACGAGGGGTTCAGAGCCAATTATCTGGCAGATATCTGATTTTAACAGGTCCAGGTGTTTTTCCAATGCCTTGTTGAGGTGATAATGGTTTAACCTCCTAAGACCGGTGCCCCAATAGGACACGTTGTCCAGTCCTACCTTGTTGGCGTCACTGAGGTGGGTGGCAAAGGCATGTATTAACGGAGGGCACGGGCCTTTGCGGCCTGCCGGTGGAGCCAAGGGAATATCAGACTTTTGCTGGACGAGAGGTTCCGGACCTGTTAGCTGACGGATGGATACTTCTATTTTAAAGAGTCCGCGGGTGATGTCAATGTCTGCCATGGGGGTGAAAAAGTGAGCAGGGGAGGGGATTCAGTGTGCACGCAGTATCTAAATGGAGGGAGGTGGTTTACCGCGAATCCTGGCCGTTGTCCTCCAAGTGCGCCCCGAGTGGCCAGTGACCAGTGACCGCGCGCTGGAACACCCCTAGAATCGAGCGTCGAAGCGGCCTTCAGTGACGCGCACGGTTTTTCCGCCCGGAATCGGCGTTCCGTTGCCCGTAAGCCCGCTACTGACCTCGATGGCCGTGAACTCGAAGGTGCCCGACACGATGCGGGCCACGGTATCGAGACGGGTCACCACCAGGCGGCCCGGCGTCTGGGGGCCGGTGAGGTGCCGCCGGGTCTGGCCCTGCTGGAAGGAGAAGTCGGCGTAGGCCTTGGGGCCGTTGACGATATCCGGGTTGGTGGCCTGGTCGAAAACGAAGGTGCCGGGGGCTGAAATGTCGGGCAGGTACAACTCTATGCTGGTCTGGTCATGCACCTGCTTCACCGGGTCCAGGCTCTTGTCAAAGGAGAGGTGCAGGCGGTGCTCAGGCCCCCGGCCCCCCGGGTCCTTGCGCCAGGTGGCACTCACGGCCGGGTCGGAGGGGCCAAACAAGACAATATCGCGCCGGGCCACCCAGAGCTGACCGTCCACGACGCAGCCGGCGGTATTGGCGCCGGTTTGGGTGGCGGCGGGCATCGGGTCCGCCGGAGCAGGTTCCTCCTGCATCATGATGCACTGGGTCAGGCCCAGCAGGGACATGAGTAGCAGAACGGAGGGGCGCAGGGGCATGGCAGTGAGGAAGGAAATAGGCGCGGCCGTAAACTCGCTCAGGCTAGTTCAGGGCATTATCGGCCTGCATTTGCGCGCGCTTCTTGGCCTGCTGCACAAGTAGCAGCGGCTTGCTGTACACTTCCAGCCAGCACTGCACCGGCGAGGTGAGCTTTTCGGAGTACATTACCCGCACCCGTTCGCCTTCCCAGTCCAGCCCACCCATATAGTCGTTGCGGTCCTGGCCGGGGCCGAAGAGGAAACGGGCTTGCTCGCGCATGGCGGTCCGGTTGGCGCCGAGGCCCGTGGTGACGGCCCGGAACATGGCAAACTTGCCATCCTGGAACTGGTAGTAGGTGTCGAAGTCCTTGGCGTGCTTGCCAAACCAGCCGCGCTCCTGACTATCGGGCATCTGGTAAACCCGCAGTCCCAGCGCCTCCTCCTTGGTGACAAGGACGAGCCCGGGGAAATTGCTGAGCGGCTCGCCGAAGGTGTGGCCCGGGATGCCATTGAGGGAATCGGCTGCCGTACCCGTCGTGCGCTGGGCGGGAACAGGGGCCGGCGTAGCGGCTAGGGGCGGGGAGCCAGCCGAGGTGTCAGGGGTACCCTCAGAACAGCTACTGAGCATGGCGCTGATAAGCGTAAAGGCAGAAAATCGAGTCAGAGAATTCAGCATGGATGTATAGGTTATCAGGGCACGTAGGCCAGACTTTTCACGCCCAGTCGCTCAGCTGGCTCCTTTCGCTGCAAGAGCCGGTTATAAAGAGAGAAAGGGGTGACCACGGACAGGGCCGCAAGATATGAGAAAAGGACTAACTGTAATCATATGTGATTACATGACGGTTGTGTTTTGGCGCCAGCTTGCCGGGGTGAAAAACGAGTTAGTTTTGCAGGCCTTCGGTCAGCACCTGCGGCGCCTGCGCGAGGCGAGGGGCTGGAGCCAGCAGGCGCTGGCTGACGTGTCCGATGTGTCCAAGCCGACCATTTACCGGCTGGAAACCGCTCGTTACTCGGTGACGCTCGACGTGCTGGCCTCGCTGGCACAAGGGCTGGAAATCTCGCTCAGCGAATTGCTGAATTTCCCGCTGCCGCCGCGACCCGCCGCGGCGTTAGGGTAGGGCGGCCAGTGGAAACCTAGTTGTTCCGCTCGCTCCGGCGAGCGACTACCCAGCTACTTTCGTTTGCCCGGCGCCACGTCCGCGTACTGCTGGTGGGCGTCAAAAAAGAGCTGGAGCGCCAGGTTCAGCACGTCGGTCGTCTGGGCCCCACCGGGCTTGCTTGCTTTGTAACGGGCGAGACGCTGCTTGTTCTCGGCCGTTATCGTGGACGTGAAGGGATACTTTTTTTCCTTCTCGTGGGCTGGTTTGGCCGGCTCTGGTTTTTTTTGACTCATGTAAAGGGTTTTTATTGAGTGTTCTCTGCCTTGGGCTGCGCGGAGGCAGGCGAGGTCTCGTCCACCCGGGACCGGCAGGCCTCGCATTTGTCGCTGTTGGGAACATCCTCCAGGACCGGGGTAAAGAGTTGGAAAGGAACGTCCTCGCCGCAGAGGGGAAGGATTTCGCCCGCTTCGAGATAGTGATAGGGCACGATGAACTGACTCACAGAGTGCCACCCGGTCGATTGGGTGGGCACCGGGGGGAAAAACTTATGGAACGCGCGCAAGTCCGCTGCGCTCCACTTCACCCGCTGGGGGGGCAGCACGTGTTGGAGCGCGTGGTGGATTTCATCCCGGGTTTGCGTCAGTAGCGAGCGCAGGACCTCGGAGGTGAGCGTCGGCCCGGCGTCAAGCTCGGTCATCAGCGGCTGCAGGAGCCGGCGCAGGTCGGCGAGCGGCTGCTCCTCCTGGGGCAGATTCTCGTCCTGGCAGGTGTCGCGGAACTCGGGCAGGGGGATGTCCGCGTTATCGGGGGCCAATACCCACGCCAGATTAACGCCCCGGGCTTGGTAGAAGCGAAGCACGGCGGCCAGGACTTCCGCGTCTCCGCGGCCGGTTTCTTCCAGCCGAGTAAGCGCAGCTAACGGTACCCCAATCTCTTGAGCGAGCTGGGTGGGGGACCAGTGAGCGGGTACGGGGAACCTCGCAGACATAAGAGCCCGGAGCTGGGTCAGGCGCTCGCCAAGAATACTGATAGACATGGTGGGGCGGGAGGGGGAATAAACCAACTACCCGTGACGGCAGTCGCAAGGTAGCAATTAATTTAATTTGGATACGTATGCTATACCAGTTGGTAGCGCGGACGGAGTGAGTTTGCTGCCGTGAAAAATCCGGCCAGTGTCGAGGCCTTCGGCGTGCATTTGAGGAAGTTGCGGGAAGCGCGGGGGTGGAGCCAACAGGCGCTGGCGGACTACGCGGACGTGGCCAAGCTCACGGTGCAGCGCATTGAGCATGCCAAGGGAGCGCCCACACTGGATGTGCTGGTGTCCTTGGCGCGGGCATTACAACTGCCCCTGCGGGAACTGGTGGACTACCCGGAGGTGACCGCGGTCGCCTAATCACGTCCGTTCCAAGACTACCTTTCGCTCACTGGCGGGCCGTGGCCCCACCAGGCTGCTAGTTGTGGGGCTGTGCAGACAGGCCAGCCACTGCTCTACTTCGGGGCTGCCGGTATCGGCCCCCCGCCCGGAATGCCCGGCGGCAGGGGTGGGGCGCTGGCCAGGTTCCAGCACCAGGCCTGCACAATCTGCTGGGCCAGGGGGTGCGGGCGGACCAGGCGGCAGAGCAGCGTGTGCAGGCGGGGGCCGCACGCACTGGCAGGAGCACTGGCCAGCAAGTCGGGCAGTACCCCGGCCGCCAGCTCGCTCGTGCGCAGGCTGTGCTGGGTCAGCTGCAGGGCCGGCAGTCCGTAGAGGGGTGGGTCGAGCACGGGCAGCTCCGGGGCGGCGCCCAGGTGCTGGGCCAGCGTCAGCAGGTCCGTTGCGGGGAGCGTGAGAGCGGGCCCGTGAGCCAGAGGTCGGGCTGGTAGTCGGCCAGGGCGCGGGCCCAGGTGCCGGG
>CAXUEM010000006.1:0-5108 GCA_964249885.1 uncultured Hymenobacter sp.
CCAGCGGTCAAACCACGCTGCTCATCCTGGCCCTCATTGCCTCGGCTGTGCTGCTGCTGGGCGGCTTTATCGGGGGCCTCCTTGGTTGGGTGGCCTGGCTCCAGCGCGCGGCCTGATTTGGTTTCGCGCGGCAGTCGGTTCCGGCCGGTGCGGCGCGGCGGTTGGCGGGCGTTAGATTTGCGGGCCGCGCTTCGTGGCGCTTTATTGGCCCTGGCCACCGCCTTTGTATGAACCTGCTTGAAAACATCCGCGAGGCGCTGCGCTCCATCAGCAGCAATTTGCTGCGCACCGTGCTCACGGCCCTGATTGTGAGCATCGGCATCATGGCCCTGGTGGGCATTCTCACCGGCATCGACGCCATGAAAAGCTCGCTCGACCAGACCTTCGCCAGCCTGGGCGCCAACTCCTTCGACATGCGGGCCAAGGGCTACCAGAACCGTGGCCGCCGCGGCGGCGTGCGCGACAAACAGTACCCGCCCATCAGCTACCTCGAAGCCACCCAGTACAAAGAGCAGCTGGCCGGCGAGGCCGAGGTGGGCATTTCGGCCAGCATCACCGGCGCGGCTGAAATCAAGGCCGGCGGCCTCAAAACCAACCCCAACATGCAGGTGGTGGCCGGCGATGAGAACTACCTCAAAATTCAGAACTACGACCTCGCCGAGGGCCGCATCTTCTCGCCCGCCGAGCTCAGCAGCGGCGCCAACGTGGTCATCGTGGGCGACGAAATCAAGCAGAAGCTCTTTCCCGGCGTCAGCCCGGTGGGCAAGTACATCTACTCGCTCAACCGGCGGTTTCAGGTGGTGGGCTTGCTCGAAAAAAGCGGCGCCAGTATGGGCGGCGGGGGCGGGGCCGACCGGCTGGTGCTGCTGCCGCTCGTCACCGGCAACCAGCTGCCGCGGCAGCGCGCCCTCACGTACGACGTGAAATCGGCCGTGGCCCGGCCCGAGAACATGGCCTTCGTGATGGGCCAGGCCACGGGCATCATGCGCGCCGTGCGCCACGACCGCCTGGGCCAGCCCGACTCGTTTGAGCTGGAAAGCTCCGAGTCGTTGAGCCGCGACCTGGACGAGCTGTCGGGCAACATGAAAGTCGGCGGCGGCATCATTTCCTTTATCACCCTGCTGGGCGCCTGCATCGCCCTGATGAACATCATGCTGGTTTCGGTGACGGAGCGCACCCGCGAAATCGGTATTCGTAAGGCGCTGGGTGCCACCTCGGCCCAAATCCGGCAGCAGTTTCTGATTGAGGCCATCGTGATTTGCGTGCTCGGCGGCACGCTGGGCATTGTCCTGGGCATCGCGGGCGGCAACGCCATGGCCCTGTTTCTGCCCAACAGCGCCTTTATCATTCCCTGGCTCTGGATAGCGCTGGGCCTGGCCATCTGCGTGGGTGTGGGCCTGAGCTCGGGCATCTACCCCGCCGGCAAAGCCGCCGCGCTGGACCCCATCGAGAGCCTGCGCTACGAGTAAGCGCTGAACCAAAAGCGCCGGAAAAGGGCCGGGAAAGCTCCTAGCGCATGATTTTGCCCTGGTTGTCCCAGTGGCTGGCACGTACCTCCAGGCTGCCGGGCTGCCGCTTGATGGTGCGGGTGTGGCGCTCGCCGGCAATGAGGCCATCGGGGCGGCGCCGGCCGAAAAACAGGGTCGTGGGCTCGCCGTGCTCGTTGGTCAGAAAGGTGATGTCGTAGCCCTTGAACACGTCGTCGAGGCGGGCCGAGGGCTCGTAGATTTTGCTGAGCTTTTTTTCCAGTTCGGGATGCAGCGGCATGGCGGCAGTGGCTAGGATGAAAGGAGCGGAACAGGCAGTACGCGCCATCTGGCGGGCGGTTCCGGCTCAGCTTAGCGACTGCCTTCTCATCATGGTTTATACATTTGTATGAACTTCAATCTTCTGCTTATGCCAGCTCCCGTGTCCGTCGGTCAGCGCTTTGTTCTGCTCATCAAGCAATTAGGAGTTTCAAAAAATGCTTTTGCGCAGTCGCTCGGCAAAACGGCTACCGTGGTGCAGCACCTGGTCGATGAGCGTAACAAGCCCGGCTACGACCTGCTGTGCAAAGTATTTGAAGTATACCCAAATGTTTCGCGTGATTGGCTGCTGCTCGGGCAGGGGCCCATGCTGCTGGCGGAGCGGCCAGCAGGGGGTGACGTTCCTCTCAGCCCTGCAGCCGGGCAACTGGCCTTACCGGAGCCGGCCCAGACGCCGCCACTGAGCAAGCAGCCGGAGCAAGCCCAGCCCGTTGAGCCAGTTGAGCCCGAACCAGCTCGAACTCAGGCGTCAGCGCCCACCCCGGCAGCTGCCGCCTCGGACAAAGCCGCCGCTGAAACTCCCACGGCGCCGGCGCCGGCTGCGCCCGGTGCGCCCAATAGTAGTCCCGGCGCGGCCGAGGCCGTGCTTACCGCCGCGCTGCATGCCCAGCACTTGCAGCACCAGCTGGCCCTGGCCGAGCAGCGCAACCAGCACCTGCTGGAGCAGCAGCGCCTGATGCAGCAATTGCTGGACTTCGCCCAGCGGCGTTAAATGCAGTGCTTGGCCGATAGGAGTAGCCAGCAGGGGGTAGGAAAACCGACTTCGATTTATACTTCCTGCTGATTACGCGAAAACGCCCGTTTCCTCGGCCTCCATCACGCCGGCGGCGTTCACCTGCGTCAGGCGCAGGGGCTTCAACTCGCCCACCAGCAGGGGGTCGTATTTGGCCAGCACGCGGATGTAGTTGGGCGTGAAGCCTTCCATCTGCCCATTCGTCACGTCGTCCTCGAAGAGCACCTCGGTTTCCAGGCCGGCGTGCTGTTCGTAGAAGAAGCGCTTCTTTTTCTCTGACAAGCTGCGCAGCTGCGTGGTGCGCTCGGAGCGGACGCGCTCCGGCACCCGGCCCGGCAGGGTGGGCGCCAGCGTATCGGGGCGCTCGGAGTAAGGAAACACGTGCAGGTAGGAGATGGGCAGTTCGTTGAGGAACTGGTAGGTGTCGCGAAAATCCGCCTCGGTTTCGCCGGGAAAGCCCACAATGACATCGACGCCGATGCAGGCGTGGGGCATTACTTGCTTGATGAGGGCCACGCGGTCGGCGTAGAGCTGGCGGCGGTAGCGGCGGCGCATCAGGCCCAGAATCTTATCCGAGCCGCTTTGCAGCGGAATGTGGAAGTGGGGCATGAAGCGCCGCGACTGCGCCACGAGCCGGATAACCTCGTCGGTGAGCAAATTGGGCTCGCAGGAGCTGATACGAAAGCGCTGAATGCCTGTGACTTCATCCAAAGCCTGCACCAATTGGGTAAAGTTTTCCAGCCGTTGCCGCTCCGGGCCCTGCACGCCAAAGTCGCCCAGGTTGACGCCCGTGAGCACAATTTCCTTCACGCCAGTTTCGGCCAGCTTCTGCACCCACGCCACCACGCTGGCCACCGAGCCCGAGCGGCTCGCGCCCCGCGCCAGCGGAATGGTGCAGAACGAGCAGGAGTAGTCGCAGCCGTCCTGCACTTTCAGAAACGTGCGCGTGCGCTCGCCCAGCGAGTGCGCGGCGTGAAACTCGGTGGCCGCCGCAATGGGCGAGGCCAGCACCGTGCCTGGCTGCCCGGCGGCCGGCCGCTCCAGCGTGGTGAGCAGCTCGGCCAGGCGGAATTTTTCGGCCGCGCCCAGCACCGCGCCCACGCCGGGAATGCCGGCAATTTCCTGGGGCTTGAGCTGGGCGTAGCAGCCCACGATGGCCACGAAGGCCGCCGGATTGTGCCTGAGCGCCTGCTGCACCACCTTCCGGCACTTGCGGTCGGCGTGGTCAGTCACGGAGCAGGTATTGATAACGTATAAGTCGGCCCCGGCTTCGAAGGCCACCTTCTCGCAGCCGCGCTCGGCAAATTGCCGGGCCAGGGCTGAGGTTTCGGAGAAGTTGAGCTTGCAGCCGAGAGTATAAAAAGCAACGGTTTCGGGCGTCGTCATAGCCTGCAAAGATACGGCGCGCAGCAGGGTGGTTCTATGAGTTTGCCACCCGGCCTACTTCTGCACAAAGTCCTGCAGCGAGAGTTGCTCATAAGCCTGCCCGAGCTTCAGCTGCGCCTCGGTGGCGCCGGGGCTGCGGCGCGTGATGCGGCGGCCCACATTGTCGAAGGTGAGCGTGCCGGCCGGCGTGACGGTGCCGAAGCCGTCGGTGTAGCAGTAGAAGGCAAAGGGCACCGGCTGCGGGCGCAGCAGGTCGCGGCTCCAGACGTACTCCGAGGCGGGCAGCCCCAGCTGGCCCAGTAGGGTGGCGGCGATATCGGTTTGGGAGCCGATAGTGGGTTGCACCTGTCCGCGCATCTCGGGCCGCAGGGCGCCGCCGGTCAGCACCAGTGGGATATGGAACTTGCGCGGGTCGTCGGTGGGGCTGTTGCCGGGCAAGGCGTGGCCGTGGTCGGCCACCAGCACCACCAGCGTGCGGGCCCACCAGGGCTGCCGGCGGGCCTGCCGCATAAAGGCGCCCAGCACCGAGTCCGTATAAAAAACCGAGTTGCGAAACAGGTCCTCCTCCTTGCGGCCCGGAAACCGGGTTTTCATCGGCACATCGTAGGGCTCGTGGCTGCTGAGCGTAAAGGCCGTGACGAAGAACGGGGCGGGCTGCTGGCCTAACTCGGCCAGCTCGGGCAGCAGGCGGTTGAAGAGCACGTGGTCGTGGGCGCCCCACTTCGAGTTCTGCTCCTGCCGGCGGAAGTCGGCGCGCTCGGTGAGCTGCTCGTAGCCAGCCGTGCGCAGGTAGCTTTTCATGTTGGCAAAGGCCAGCTCGCCGCCGTAGTAGTAGCGGCGGCGGTAGCCGGCCGCGGCCAGGGTGCGGGCCAGGTGGGGCAGGCGCGCCGTTTTGGGCGGGTACTTGATGATGCTGGTGGTGGGCTGGCTGGGGTAGCCTGAGAGCAGGGCCACGAGGCCCTTTTGGCTGCGGTCGCCGGCGGCGTAGAAATTTGGAAATGAAACGCCGGTGCGGGCCAAGCTGTCGCGCTGGGGCGTCACGCCCCGCGCGCCGCCCAGGCTGCCCACAAACTTGCCCGTGAAGCTTTCGAGGATGATGAACAGCACGTTGGGCCGGGGCTCGCGCAGCAGCTTCACGGAGCTACCGGCCGCCACGCTACCCCCGGCTGGCTGCCCGCCGGGGG
>CAXUEM010000006.1:5118-28949 GCA_964249885.1 uncultured Hymenobacter sp.
TCGGAAAAATAAACGTCGCTCTGGTTGACCGGAATCTGCTGCAGGCCGCCCCGCATGGGCAGGGCCAGCAGGGCCGCGTAAGCCAGCCCAACCAGCACCAGGCGGCCCTTCGGGTCCGTCGCGGAAACGGGCCGCGGCCGGGCCATTACCTTATATAATAGCCAGGCGCCGAGCGTAAGCAGGCCGATAACCGAAAACAGAAATACCAGCGGCGCGCTCGTGGCCGTGGCGGCCATCTCGCCCGGTGTGTCGATGTACTGCAGCGGCGTGGCGTCGAGCCGGAAACCCCAGACCCGGTACAGGTCGGCATCGGCCATGAGCAGAAAGCTCACGACCAGTCCCAGCAGGGCCGTGTACGCATTCACGAGCCGCCGCAGCGGGAAGCGCGGCCCGATGAGATGCCCCAGCACATACAGCACAAAGGGCAGCGCGCACAGGTAGGCCGTCATCGAAAGGTCGAGTCGCAGGCCGTAACCGAAGGTGCCCAGCAGAGCAGGCGTGGGCAGGGTGGCGGCCAGCGCCCGGTGGTAGAGCAAAAATACCACTCGCCCAATGAGGAAAAACAGCAGCCAGAACGAAAAGTAGCGCAGTTGAAAGGGAAGAAACTTTTTCACCGCGCAAAACTACGGCCCGGCTTCGGGCGGCCCGCGCCGCGCCCGTCAATAACGCCGGCACCTTCCTCCAAAGGTCCGCCCCCTGGATAGCCAAGTGCCTGCAGCCGCTTCCTCACGGCTGCCCTACGGTAGCGACTGGGCATGATGCGGTTTCTTTTGGGAGGGGGTGATGTTAGGAAAAGGCAAAATTTAAGGCAAATAGAGTTTTTTTGACGGGGGTGTTGCAGGAATAGACAATCCGTTTCCTAAATTTGCCATCAGATTTATACCCCGTCCTGCTTACATGGCCATTCTTCGCTTCAAAGCCCTTGAACTCGCTGCTCAGCGCACTCCTATTGCCGTGACGCTCGTGGCGGCGCGCCGCTCCGACTCCTACGGGCGCAACGTGTTCAATCTGGAGGCCATGCGCGCCAACATGCCGGGCGAGTATTTCAAGAAGCTGCAGGCGGCCATCAAGCAAGGCGCGCCCGTGGAGCGCAACGTGGCCGATGCCGTGGCCTCGGCCATGAAGAGCTGGGCCATGAGCAAGGGCGCCACCCACTACACCCACTGGTTTCAGCCCCTGACCGGCGCCACCGCCGAAAAGCACGACTCGTTTTTCGACCTCAACTCCGACGGCCGGCCCATCGAGAATTTCAAAGGCTCGGCGCTGGTGCAGCAGGAGCCCGACGCCAGCAGCTTTCCTAACGGCGGCATCCGCAATACCTTCGAGGCCCGCGGCTACACCGCCTGGGACCCAACCTCGCCGGCTTTTATCATCGAAACCAGCGGGGCCAGCACGCTGTGCATTCCCACAATTTTCGTAGCGTATACCGGTGAGGCACTGGACTATAAAGCTCCGCTGCTGAAGTCTTTGGCCAGGCTGGAACAGGCTGCGGTAGACGTGTGCCAGTACTTCGACAAGGACGTGCAGCGCGTAAACACCACGCTCGGCATCGAGCAGGAATATTTCCTGGTGGACCGCGCCCTTTTTGACGCCCGGCCCGACCTGGTGATGACCGGCCGCACTCTGTTCGGCCACGCGCCGGCCAAGGGCCAGCAGCTCGATGACCACTATTTCGGCTCGATTCCGCCCCGGGTGCACGGCTTCATGCTGGAGTTCGAGGAGGAAGCCAACCAGCTCGGTATTCCGCTGCGCACGCGCCACAATGAGGTGGCTCCCAACCAGTTTGAATGCGCCCCGACCTTCGAGGATGCCAACCTGGCCGTAGACCACAACCAGCTCCTGATGGACATTATGGAGCGCGTGGCCCTCAAGCACAACTTCAAGGTGCTCTTGCACGAGAAGCCGTTTGCCGGCGTCAACGGCTCGGGCAAGCACAACAACTGGGCGCTGAGCACCGACACCGGCGTGAACCTGCTGGCGCCGGGCCGCAAGCCCAAGGAGAACCTGCAGTTCCTGGCCTTCTTTATCACCACCATCAAGGCCGTGCACCGCCACGCCGATTTGCTGCGCGCTTCCATCGCCTCGGCCTCGAACGACCACCGCCTGGGCGCCAACGAGGCGCCGCCGGCCATCGTGTCGGTATTCGTAGGCTCGATGCTTGATTCGGTGCTCGACGAGCTGGAGCGCACGGCCAAGCTGCCGCTCGACAAGGGCGACAACATCTACCTCAAGTTGGGTATCGATAAGATTCCGGCCATTCTGCTCGACAACACCGACCGCAACCGTACCTCGCCGTTTGCCTTTACGGGCAATAAGTTCGAGTTCCGGGCCGTAGGCTCCTCGGCCAACAGCTCGTCGGCCATGACCACACTCAACGCCATTGTCGCCGACCAACTTATCGACTTCAAGGAGTCGGTGGACGAGCTCATCGACCAGGGCAAGAAAAAGGAAGTCGCCATTGTGGAGGTGCTGCGCGAGTACGTCATCAGCTCCAAGGCCATCCGTTTCGAGGGCAACGGCTACTCGCAGGAGTGGAAGGACGAAGCTGAGCGCCGCGGTCTGGCCAACGTGCCCACCACGCCCGAGGCGCTGGATGCGCTGATTTCGGCCGCGTCCGAGGAATTATTTGTGCGCCATGGTATATTTTCGCCGGTGGAACTGCACGCCCGCCACGAGATTTTGCTGGAGGACTACACCAAGAAAATTCAGATTGAAAGCCGCGTACTCGGCGATTTGGCCATCAACCACGTCATTCCCACGGCCTTAGCCTACCAGACCAAGCTCATCACCAATGTGCGCGGCTTGCCGGAGCTGGGCTTGGACGACGAGAATTAGCAGGTAACCGTGGAGATGATTAAAACTATTTCGCGCCACGTTAACACCATTAAAACAACTGTGGATGCCATGATTGCCGCCCGCAAAGTCGCCAACAAGATTGACGATGGCCGCGAGATGGCGCTGGCTTACTGCCACGAGATTAAAACGAAATTTGACCCTATCCGCCGCGCCGTTGACAAGCTTGAGCAGATAGTGGCCGATGAGGACTGGCCTTTGGTTAAGTACCGCGAACTGTTGTTCCGGCACTAAGAGCCAACGGGTTGGAGCCCTGGCCGGTGTGGGGTGGGAATTTCTCGCCGCGCCGGGGTTAGGAAAGGGGTAGTCTGCTGGACTGCCTTTTTTTGGCGGAACTCCGCAAACGATTCCGGGACTTCGCCCTTTTTCGTTGCCATTTTCTTAATTCTCAGCCCGCGCCGCTCTTTTTCTGCGTTTTGCGGGGCTGCTCATCCGGCAGCAATTCGGCGCTGCTGCCAGCATCGGGTTCTATCAGCAGCCAGGCGCTGCGCCGCAGCTCTTCGAGCCGGGCCAGCGCGTCGGCCACGCTTTCGTGGGCCAGCAGCCGGTCGAAAAGCCCGGTTCTGTGGCCGGCCTGCACCAGCTTTTCCAGCACGAATGGCAGCACCCAGCCTACCACGCTGCTGGCCAGCGCGCCGCGCAGCCCTAAGTGCAGCAGCAGCCGGGTCGTCATGCGTTTGAGCAGCACCTCGCGCGCGGCGGGCAGGGCCGTACCGCGCAGAAACGCGACCACCGCCGCCACGTTGCCCTTGCGTACTTCGGCGCGCAGCACGTCCTGAACCGCATCCAGGGCGCGCAGCACGGTTTTCTGGAACAGGCGGCCGGTTTGCCAGGCCCGCAGCCCGGTGGTCTGCGCCGCGCGGCGCAGCAGGGCCGGAACAAAGCTGGTAGTTTTCATGTCTCGGGCCTTACGCATAAACCGGCCCTGCTGGCCAATGAAAAGCCGGCGCGTGGCAACAATACCGGGGCCGGGCGGTTGGGCCTGCAGCTTAGCTTTGAAGCTAGCTTTATTTGCTCATTCGACCGTACCCGGGGCTTCCGGCCGCGCGTCGCCGTCAACTAAATCAATACCTTTCCGTTTTCTACGGCTTCGCTGCTCTCCCCGCCGCCCTTGCATGTCTGATTTATTACTTGACGTTAATCTGCAAAAGATGCCGGATGCCTACCTGGCCGGCAACTGGCGAGTCGCCAGCCGGGTGATAAACCAAACCGACCCCGACAGCACCCTGGCCCGGGCCGAACGCCTGGTGCTGGCTGATGGGCAATTGCGGGTGCGTACGCCCGAGCCGGCCCACGATGCCATCGGCACCTGGGCGGTGCTGCGCGACGAGCTGCTCAACCGCCCTTATTTGGCCCTGACCGTGCTGGCCGACGACACGCGCGCGCTCATTACCCGCCTGCGCCGCTCCGCCGACGGGCAGCGCAGCCTGCTCAACCTCTACTTCGCCTCCGGCATGGAAATGCTGCTCGAATGCCCCTGATGAGGACCAGCCGGGGGTGGGCGGCGCCTACCCCCGGCTGGCTGACTTGCCTGTACTTCCGACTTAAGTTTCAACTTTCGTTTTCGTGACTAACTCCGATTCAGCGGCCACGCCCGCTCCGTTTGCCTCGGCCGAAGAGTTTCAGTTTCTGGCTGACTCTATTCCGCAACTGGTTTGGATAACCGATGCCACGGGTTTTCATACCTACTTCAACCGGCGCTGGACCGACTTTACCGGGTACACCCTGGCCGACAGCGTGGGGCCGGACATGTGGAATAACCTGCTGCACCCCGACGACCAGCAGCGTGCCCGGCAGGTGTGGGGCCACTCGCTGGCCACGGGCGAGGACTACGAAATCGAGTACCGCTTCAAGGCCAAGGATGGCTCTTACCGCTGGTTTCTGGGGGCGGCGCGGCCGCGGCGCGACGCCGAAGGACGCATCACGACCTGGTTTGGTACCTGCACCGACATTGACGACCAGAAGCGGACCGAGCAGCTCATGCGCCGCAGCGAGGAGCGCTACGCGCTGGCCGCCTTGGCCACCAAGGACGTTATCTGGGACTGGAACCTGAAAACCAACGAGGTGAACTGGAACCCGGCCGTGTATTCGCGCCTGGGCTACCGGGCCGACGAAGTAGCCACCACCGCCCAGTGGTGGTACGACCATCTGCATCCCGACGACGCCGAGCGCGTGGTCCACGGCATTCATGAGGTCATTGACTCGGCCGGGAGCATCGCCTGGCACGACGAGTACCGTTTCCGCCGCGCCGATGGCACCTACGCCCAGATGCTGGACCGCGGCCACATCTCGCGCGACGAAACCGGCAAGTCGGTGCGCATGATTGGGGCCATGCAGGACGTGACCAAGCGCCGCGCCGCCGAAGCCGAGCTGCGCCGCCGCGAAGAAGAGTTTCAGACCCTGGCCGACAATATGGCCCAGCTGGCCTGGATGTGCCGGCCCGACGGCCACATCTACTGGTACAACAAGCGCTGGTACGACTACACCGGCACCACGCTGGAAGAAATGGAGGGCTGGGGCTGGGAAAAAGTGCACCACCCGGAGCACATCGGGCGCGTGGTAGAATTCGTGCAAGTGGCTTGGCTGGCCGGCGAGCCCTTCGAGCTGAGCTTCCCGCTGCGCGGGCAGGACGGCGAGTACCGCTGGTTTTTGACCCGCGCTGAGCCCATCCGCGACGAGGCCGGCGAGCTGGTACGCTGGCTGGGCACCAACACCGACGTAACCGAGATGCGCCAGCTGCAGGAGCAGCTCGAAACTGCCTACAACGACCTGGAAACCAAGGTCGCCTTCCGCAATCTCGACCTGGAGCATCAGGTGCGGGAACTCAAGCAGCAGCTGGAGCAGCGCTGATTGCTCGGCGGCACCACACGCAAAAGGCCGGGCAACTGCCCGGCCTTTTGCGTGTGGGTGATTCCAGCAGGGGGGTGCCGATGCTAAACCTTTTTCCACTTGATGGTGCAGCCAATGGCCTTGGTCGTGCTGGTGCTGGCAGGCTTGCCGGCCAGCAGCTCGGTCATGGCATTCTCCACGTACTTGGTTTTCACCAGCTTGGCATCTTCGGAGTTGTCGTCGATGGCGCCGATGTAGGAAACCACAAAGTCCGGGCCCCGGCGCGTGAGCACGTACAGGTGGGGCGTCCGGGTGGCGCCAAAGGTCTGGGCTACCTGCTGGGTTTCGTCGAATAAATAGGGAAAAGGATATTTTTTCTCGCTGGCGCGGGCCTGCATGGCCGCGAAGGAGTCGCCGGGCGCCACGGCCGGGTCGTTGGGGTTGATGGCCACCACGGGGTAGCCCAGCGGCGCGTACTTCTCGTGCAGCTCCATGATGCGGGTTTCGTAGGCCTTGGCGTAGGGGCAGGTGTTGCAGGTGAAGACCACAATGTAGCCCTTGGCGGCCTTGCCCGTGGCCAGCGACACGAGCTTGCCATCCACGTTTTTGAGCTTGAAATCCGCGGCTTTGTCGCCGACTTTATAGCCGCTAGCCGCCGGCCGGAAAGCCAGGCTGCCCAGCAGCAGCGCGAAACACAAGGGCAGCAGCAGCAGGAATTTCTTCATGGTGAAAAAGGAAATAAGTGACAGATGAAAACAGCTTCGCCCGCGCCAGACGCCGCGAACCCCGCCTGAAGTTATAAAAATTTCCCTAACGCGGCCGTCAGCTCGGCCGCCGACAGCGGCTGCTCAAAGCTCGCGCGCTGCTTGGTTTGGTTGTTAAAAATCAGGGTGAACGGCAACGCGCCCGACCACTGCGCGTCTACTTTGTCCATCCACGTGTTGGGGTCGGTTTCGTTCAGCAGCCAGACTTCGGACTTCAAACCGCGCTTCAGCACAAAGGGTCGGACTTTTTTGTCCAGCTGCGAGGCATAGTCGAGGCTGACGAGCAGGACCTTCACTTTCTGCTTGGCGTACGCGGCGCGCACCCGCTCGAAATGGGGCAGCTCTGCCACGCAGGGCCCGCACCAGGTCGCCCAGAAATTGACGATGTACGTGGTGTCGCTGGGCTGGGCCAGGCGCTTTTGCAAGGCCGGAAACTTAACTACGGCCACGTGCTGGGCCCGGCCGGGCAAGGCCAGCAGCAAGCCGGCGCCCAGTAAAAATGCTTTGGAAATGGCCATAGCGGATAAATAAAGACGGATTGGTACGGGTTGCGCAGCTGCCCCGCCACTCAAAGACCGCGCCGACCCCCTGCTGGTTGCGAAAAAGGAAAGCAGTTGGGCCGCCCGGCCCGGCTTTACCTTTGCGCTACGCGGTAACTTTCGCCTTTCTCCGCTAGTTTTTGGGTTATGAATAAAGTGTATTGCCCCAGCCTGACCGCCTACCAGCGCCGCCTGAGCCGCGTCGTGAACATCGGCGAGCTGCCCATGGGCGGCCAGCATCCCATCCGGGTGCAGAGCATGACCACCGTAGACACCATGGACACGCTCGGCTCGGTGGAGCAGACCCTGCGCATGGTGGCGGCCGGCTGCGAGTACGTGCGCATCACGGCGCCCAGCGTCAAGGAAGCTCAGAACCTGCTGGAAATCAAGAAGGAGCTGCGCCGCCGCGGCTGCTCGGTGCCGCTCATTGCCGATATACACTTCACGCCCAACGCCGCCGAGCTGGCCGCCCGCATCGTGGAGAAAGTGCGCGTGAACCCCGGCAACTACGCCGACAAAAAGAAGTTCGAGGAAATCGAGTACACCGACTCTTCCTACGCCGCTGAAGTCGAGCGCATCCGGGAGCGGTTCCGGCCGCTGGTCAAGATTTGCAAGCAGTACGGCACGGCCATGCGCATCGGCACGAACCACGGCTCGTTATCAGACAGAATCCTGAGCCGCTACGGCGACACGCCGCTGGGCATGGTGGAGTCGGCGCTGGAGTTTTTGCGCCTCTGCGAGGAAGAAAACTACTACGACGTGGTGCTGAGCATGAAGGCCAGCAACACCCAGGTGATGGTGCAGGCCTACCGCCTGCTGGTGCAGAAGCTCGACGAGGAAGGCCTGCAGCCCTACCCGCTGCACCTAGGCGTGACCGAGGCCGGCGAGGCTGAAGACGGCCGCATCAAGTCGGCCGTGGGCATTGGTACTTTGCTGGAAGACGGCCTCGGCGACACCGTACGCGTGAGCCTGACCGAAGCCCCGGAAGCCGAAGCGCCGGTGGCCAAGATGCTGATTGACCGCTACACGAACCGGGCCGCCGAGGCCCGGCCGATTAAGCCGCTTCCAGAAATGCAGATTCTTTATAGAAGTGCTGCGCTTGAAAGCGACGAGGATTTCGCGGCATTTAACGCCAGCCCCACAATTGAACCGTCCGATTCACCTATTAATCCCTTTCAGTACTTCCGCCGCGTCACGCGTGAAGTCCTCAACTTCGGTGGGGCCAACGTGCCGCGCGTCATTGCCGACTTGTCGCGGGTGCCCGAAGGTCTAGACTACGCCGACCTGCGCGCCGCCGGCCACCTGTACTCGCCGTTTCTGGACAAGTTTCAGATGTCGGACCTGGGCGCCGACTATATCTATTCCGGCCAGACGCCCGCGCCTTTCATGCTGCCCAACGGCCTGAAGGAGCTGGTGGACTACAGCGCCTGGCTCGACGCCGGCCAGCGCGCCGACCATTTCCCAGTCTTCACGCAGAGCGAGTACGCCGTGGCCGCCGCCCGCCACCCAGCCCTGAACTTCGTGTTCCACAACCTGGATTCGCTCACCGCGCCCGCGCTGGAGCAACTGCGCCACGACCTCACCGCGGTGGTCATTCTCTACACCGACAACGCCCACGCCATGCCGGAGCTGCGGCGGGCGTTTTTCGAGCTGCTGCACGCCGGCGTCACCTGCCCCGTCGTCATCAACCGCCAATATCCCCTGCTGGCTCCCGAGCAAACCCAGCTCTACGCCGCCACCGACGTGGGCGGCCTGCTGCTCGATGGCCTCGGCGACGGCGTGGTGCTGAGCACCGAGCTGCTGCCCGCCCAGCCCAAACCCGACTGGCTCCCCCGGCTCGATGGCCTCAACCAGCTCAGCTTCGGCATCCTACAGGCCGCGCGCACCCGCATGAGCAAGACTGAGTACATCAGCTGTCCCAGCTGCGGCCGCACCTTGTTCGACTTGCAGGAAACCACTGCCATGATACGCCAGCGCACCGACCACCTCAAGGGCATTAAAATCGGCATTATGGGTTGCATCGTGAACGGCCCCGGCGAAATGGCTGACGCCGACTACGGCTACGTGGGCGTGGGCAAAGGCAAAATTGCCCTCTACCGCGGCCAGGAAGTCATCAAAAAATCCGTGCCCGAAGAGCGCGCCGTCGATGAGCTGATTGAGCTGATGCGCGAGGATGGCAAGTGGATAGAGAAGGAAGTAGTGGGCGAGCCGGTGGGAGTTTGATTATATGGAAATCAGACTGTTTTCAGGCGCAACTATTCTGGGAATAGTTGATAGCAAAATTATTGACGAATCAATGGGAGTGGTAGGAGGGATGCTGGAGCCCTCAGATGCTCATTATGTTGATTACCAATTGTTTTTTCGCGCTCACACAAAAAAATCTGATTGGGTTGGATTAGCGCAACTGGAACTGAGGTGCACTCTTGCATCAGGGGAAGTGATTCAATGTTGCGGTGGCATTTGTATAACTGATGTGGATATCTTTCCTGAAGTGCCTGTAGAGTTTTGCGGTCTGAGTCAGCCTATAATGGACATGTTTCGGAGGTAGTCTGGAGTTGTGCTACGCTGACTCTATTGTTGTTACTTGCACTTCTCCTTGCGCCGCGTGTCAATAACGTGCGCGATGCGCCAGCCCTCGGCCAGCTTCACGAGCTGGAACGAGTTGTAGCCGCAGTGGCTGAATTTGCTGCCCAGGTAAAACTCATACGGCGTCCAGACGCTGGCCAGATTGGCGTCAATCAACACCTTGTCGAAGCTGATGCGCTCGTCCCAAACTTCCGGGTGCGGGGTGCCCACGGCCTTTACGAAGTCGCCGGGCTTCTGGGGCAGCAGGCGGGTGAGGTTGTTGCGGGTCTGGATGACGTGAAACACGGCGCCGGGCGCCAGCGTGCGGCGCACGGCAGTGCTGTCGCCGAGCCGCATGCCGTCGAAAAAAGCCGTGATGGTGGCCTGCACCGCTTCGGTTTCGGTGGGCGCCTTGGCAGTTTGGGCAGCGGCTGAGACGGCGGAAAGAACGAGCCAGCAGGGGAGGAGAATAGCTTTCATAAACTGATAAGCAAAGAGTTACGGGCAGTCAGTCAAAGTAGGCGCGAGGCCGGGAAAGTTGCGGCTAAGCCAGCAAAATTGCGGTTTCCGGCAATCATTCCGGCCGGCCGGATGTTACCTTGGCACACCAAAAGCTCCCGCGCCATGCAAGGTAAAAACCTGTTTAATTTCGGCCCCGCCCTCGGTTATTTCTTCCGCAAGAACGACCCGAACCGCAAGACTACCTTCAACCTGAAAACCATGCACTTCATCAATAAGCTGAGCATGGCCATGTTTCTGGTCTGCCTCTGCGTGATGGCCTACCGCTATTTTATTCGCTAACTAATTTTCCGGCCGTGCTAAATATCGAGGAGTTCCGCGACTTTTGCCTCGCCCTGCCCAGCACCACCGAATCCACGCCCTTCGACCTGGACACGCTTGTGTTCAAGGTCGGGGGCAAAATTTTTGCCCTCACCAGCATCGCTACCTTCAGCAGCGTCAACCTAAAGTGCGACCCGGAAACGGCAGTACAGCTACGCGAGGAATTCAACTACGTGCTGCCCGGCTTCCACATGAACAAGAAGCACTGGAACACCGTGCTGATTGGCACCGGCGTCACGGTTTCGCAGCTACGCGAATGGACGCGGCATTCGTATAAGCTAGTGCGAAACTCCTTGCCGCGGGCCGTGCGTGCAGAGCTGGAGTTAATGGAAAAGAGTTAATATATTGCCTCAAATCCGGCACTTAAAAGCCCCGCTTAGCAGCTTGCTAGGCAGGGCTTTTAGGTAAATTAGACTAATCTTACACCACCACGTTCACCATCCGGCCCGGTACTACAATTACCTTTTTGGCCGGTTTGCCTTCGCCAAAACGAGCCAGAAAATCGGAGCCCAACACGGCCGCTTCAATCTCCGCCGCCGTTGCGGCCGCCGGAAACTGCAGTTGCTCGCGCACCTTACCGTTGAGGGCCACCGGATAATTTACAATGTCTTCAATCAGGTATTTCTCCTCGAACTGCGGGAAGGGCGCGGTGCTGAGCGTGCCAGCTTCGTGACCCAGCAGCGTCCAGAGTTCCTCGGCCAGGTGCGGGGCGTAGGGCGAAATGAGCACCGTGAGCGGTTCCAGAATGGCGCGCTTGTGGCAATTCAGCGCCGTCAGCTCGTTCACCAGTATCATAAAGGTGCTCACGGAGGTGTTGAAGCTGAACTTCTCAATGTCCTCCTCGGCCTTACGAATGGACTTGTGCAGGGCCTTGAGCTCGGCACCCCCTGCTGGCTCGTCGGAAACGGCGAAGTCGCCGTCTTCGGGGTGGAAGAGGCGCCAGAGCTTTTTCAGGAAAGTGCCCACGCCCGTAATGCCGTTGGTATTCCAGGGCTTGAATTGCTCCAGCGGGCCGAGGAACATTTCGTAAAGCCGCAGCGCGTCGGCGCCGAATTTGTCAATTAGAACGTCGGGGTTGACGACGTTGTGCTTTGACTTCGACATTTTCTCAATTTCGACACCACAAACGTAATTGCCGAAATCTTCTTCATACACAAAATGGGCGTTCTTGTATTCCTCACGCCAATTTATAAAGAGGTCAATGTCAAGTATATCATTGTTAACTAAACTCACATCAACGTGGAGTGGAGTAATTCCGCGATATGAGAGTGTTGAGCCAGGATACTTGGCGTGAAATGCTTCTATAGTTACTTGTAAAAAGTCTTCCCTTTCAGAGTACAGAAAAGGTGTACCATCGTTAAGAGTCTGTAATCTGCCTTTTGATACAAAGGTCACAGGCATTCCTGGATGGTCGAATGTCTCACTAGATTCCGCTTTAACAACCCAATTCACCCGATACACAAAATTCGACCGGCCCAGAATCATGCCCTGATTAATCAGCTTCTGAAACGGCTCCTGGCCGCTGACCAGACCTAAATCTTTCAGAAACAAATACCAGAAACGGGAATACAGCAAGTGCCCGGTGGCGTGTTCGGCGCCGCCCATGTAGAGGTCCACGGTGCCCCAGTATTTTTCGGCTTCCGCACCCACAAACCGCTCGGCGTTGTGCGGGTCCATGTAGCGCAGGTAGTACCAGCTGGAGCCGGCCCAGCCGGGCATGGTGCTGTGCTCGAAGTCGAACTGGCCGCGGTATTTCCAGTTCTGGGCGCGGGCCAGCGGGGGCTCGCCGGCTTCGGTGGGCTTGTATTCATCGATTTCGGGCAGCACCAGCGGCAGGTCAGTTTCGGCAATGCCGAAGGCGTCGCCGTCGCGGTAGTAAATCGGGATGGGCTCGCCCCAGTAGCGCTGCCGGCCGAAAATGGCGTCGCGCAGGCGGAAATTGACTTTGCCCTGGCCCTGGCCTTTTTCCTCCAGGTAGGCAATGACCTTGTCGGTGGCCTCTTTGTAAGTCAGGCCGTTGATAAAGCCAGAGTTCACGTAGCGGCCCTCCTTGGTGGGGTCGGCCTGCTGGTCGAGACCCTGCTGGGCATCGGAAATCTGGACGATGGGCAGGTTGAAGTGGGTGGCAAATAGCCAGTCGCGCTGGTCGCCGCTGGGCACGGCCATCACGGCGCCGGTGCCGTAGCCGGCCAGCACGTAGTCGGCCAGCCAGATTTGGACCGGCTCGTCGCTGACCGGATTCAGGGCGTAGGAGCCCGTGAACACGCCCGACACAGTCTTGGTATCGGCCATGCGGTCGCGCTCCGAGCGGCGCTTGCTGGCCTGGATGTATTCGTCCACTACCCCCTGCTGGGCGGGCGTGGTCAGCTGCTGGACCAACTCGTGCTCCGGCGCCAGCACGATGAACGTAGCGCCAAAGATGGTATCAACCCGAGTCGTGAACACGGCCACGCGGGCATCGGAGTTTTGCACGTTGAACTCGACCAGCGCGCCCACGCTGCGGCCTATCCAGTTGCGCTGCATCTCCTTCACCGCGTCGGGCCAGTCCAGCGTGTCGAGGCCCTTGAGCAGGCGGTCGGCGTAGGCGGTGATGCGCAGGTTCCACTGCGGCATCAGGCGGCGCTCGACGGGGTAGCCGCCGCGCTCGGAGAGGCCGTCCTTCACCTCGTCGTTGCTAAGGACGGTGCCCAGGGCCGCGCACCAGTTCACATACGTGTCGGATTGATACGCCAGCCGGTAGGTGTGCACGACTTCGAGCCGCTGCTTTTCGGAGAATAATTTCCACTGTCCGGCCGTGAACTCGTGCCGCTCGCCGGCGTCGCCGGCCGCGCGGATGCCGGCCGAGCCGTTTTCCTCGAAGCGCGCCTGCAGGTCGCGAATGCTCTCGGCGCGGTCCGTATCCAGGTTGTACCAGGAGTTGAAGAGCTTCAGAAAAATCCACTGCGTCCACTTATAGTAGTCAGCGTCGGAGGTGCGGATTTCGCGGCTCCAGTCGTAGCTGAACCCCAAGGAGTTAAGCTGCCGGATGTAGGTTTCAATGTTTTTCTCCGTCGTCAGGGCCGGGTGCTGGCCGGTCTGGATGGCGTACTGCTCGGCGGGCAGGCCGAACGAGTCGAAACCCATGGGGTGCAGCACGTTAAAGCCCTTGTGGCGCTTGTAGCGCGAGACAATATCGGAGGCGATGTAGCCCAGCGGGTGACCCACGTGCAGTCCCGCCCCGCTGGGGTAGGGAAACATGTCGAGCACGTAGTATTTGGGCTTGTCGGAGCTGTTGTCGGCCCGGAAAGTGTGATTTTCTTTCCAGTGGGCTTGCCACTTTTTTTCGATTTCGTCGGGGCGGTAGGCGGGCATTTTCGGCGAGGTTGTTCCCGGCAAAGGTAGGGCCGCGCGTTGACCCGCCTCATCCCAAAAACTGTCTTGTCAGCCGTAGCTTTGCCGCACTGTGCGGTAGTCTCCGCCAACCACGGTACTTTTTCGGCTTCGGCGGAAAAAGGCGAAGCCCGTGGTCGGCAAACCACGGGCTTCGAAAATGGGTGATTTGTTTCATTCCCAAACCTTGAAGCCATGGGAAACAAACCAAACAGCGGCGATGATTACGTGGTAATCGTCGTCAGGCTCCCGGTTCGGCTGCTTAGGCAGTTCGGCCGGTGGCTGGTGTTAGCGGCCAGCACCTACGTGCTGCTGCACCACTAACGGTAGCCGGCAGGGAGGGTTCGCGCTCCGCCTACTTGCGGCTGTAACTAGGCTCAGCCACCGGAAGTTGCGCAAATATGCAAATTTTCAGGCGAAGCCCGCGCCGCGCCGCCGTCCGGAACGGGTGTAATTTCGCCCTATGGCTCGGATACCGAAAGAAGTAGTTGACCAGATTCTGCACACCGCCGACATTGTGGAGGTGGTGGGCGACTTCGTAACCCTCAAGCGCAAGGGTCAGAATCTGTGGGCGCCCTGCCCGTTTCACAACGAGAAGTCACCCTCGTTTTCGGTTAATCCGGCCAAGAGCCTCTATAAGTGCTTCGGCTGCGGCAAGGCCGGCGGCGTGGCGCAGTTCGTGATGGATATCGAGGGCACGTCCTACGTGGAAGCCCTCAAATACTTGGCCCGCAAGTACGGCATCACGATTCAGGAAGAGGAGAAAACGCCCGAAGAGCAGCTCGCGCAGAACGAGCGCGACTCGCAGTTCATCGTCTCGGATTGGGCCAAAACCCAGTACCACCGCCTGCTGCTGGATTCTGAAGAGGGCATGAGCGTGGGCTACGCCTACCTCAAGGAGCGCGGGCTGAACCTGACCACCATTCAGCACTTCGAGCTGGGCTACTCGCTCGACCAGTGGGACTACCTGCTGAAAGCCGCTGAAACGGCCGGCTACCAGCCCAAGTACCTGGAAAAAACCGGCCTGGTAGTAACCAAAACCGACGACGCGGGCCGTGACACCGGTCGGCGCTACGACCGGTTCCGGGGCCGCGTGATGTTCCCGATTCACAACGTGTCGGGCCGGGTGGTGGGCTTCGGGGCGCGCACCTTGAAGCGCGACGACAAAATGGCGAAGTACCTTAACTCGCCGGAATCTGACATCTACCATAAGTCCGACGTACTCTACGGCCTGTTTCAGGCGCGGCAGGCTATTCGCAATGAGGAGCTGTGCTATCTGGTGGAAGGCTACCTCGACGTGCTGAGCCTGCACCAGGGCGGCGTGAAGAACGTGGTGGCCTCGTCGGGTACCTCGCTCACCGAGGGCCAGATTCGGCTTATCAAGCGGTATTCAGATAACGTGACGGTGCTGTATGACGGCGACGCGGCCGGCATCCGGGCCTCGCTGCGCGGCATTGATTTGCTCTTAGAAGGCGGACTAAACGTGCGCGTAGTCCTATTTCCGGACGGCGACGACCCGGATTCCTACATCCGCAAAGTCGGCGACCAGCGTTTCAAGCAGCACCTGGAAAACGCCAGCCAGGACTTTATTTCCTTCAAGACCAGCCTCGCCGCCCAGGATGCGGCCAAGGACCCGGTGAAGAAGGCCGAAGCCATCCGCGACGTGCTCCAGAGCATTGCCAAAGTGCCCGACGGCCTCAAGCGGCAGGTGTTTCTGCAGCAGACCGCCGCCTCCTTTGGCATCGACGAGCAGGTCATCATCACCGAGTACAACAAGCTGGTCAAGACCGCCGAGCACAAGGTGCGCACCACTCCCGGGCCCTCCGGGGTGGGCCCAGCAGGGGGTAGCGGCAGCTCCGAGCCACGAACGGCGCCCCGACCCCCTGCTGGCGGCGCCCGCCCGCTCACCGACGAGGAAGAAGCTGAAATCGCCATGTACGGTGGCCCGCTGGTCGAGGTCCTCACCGAGGGCATCACGCTCAGCCCGGTGGCGCCAACGCCTGGTTCCGACGCGGCCCGCGCCGCCGAGGCCGACGGCGATGAGGTGCCCGATGTGCTGCGGGCCTGCGAGCGGGAAATCCTGCGCCTGCTGGTGCTGTATGCGCCCTGCGAAATCCCCGGCCCCGGCTACACCGTGGCTTACTACCTGTTCTCACAGCTCGAAAACACGCCCCTGCAAACCCCGCTCTACGCCGACATCTGGGAAATCTGCCGCCAGCAGGTGCAGGCCGGGCAGCTGCCCAGCGCCCGCCAGCTCGGCCAGCACGAGCGCGCCGACGTGCGCAACCTGATATCGGACCTGGCCACCGAGCGCCGCGAGCTTAGTATGAATTGGCGAATTAAGGAAATTCACGTAACACGCGACAGTGACAGATTGCAAGAAGCTTGCGACAACGCCGTGCTACGCCTTAACAAATGCCACGTGCAGCGTGCGCTTGACCGTTGCCAAGCTGAATTGAATTCTTTTAAGTCAGACTCAGCTAGTATAGATGAACTTCTAAAACAGCAAATGCAACTGAAAGCGCTAGATAAGCAATTAGGAAATATGTTAGGCACAGTAATCTCACGAGGTTCATAAATCCTAACATTTTGTCATGCTGAGCGCAGCAAAGCATGACGTTCCGAAATCAAAATAATAAATGCTAAAGCGCGCCAATTTCAATCGTCTGTACCTGGCCATAGCTCTGTCCACCCTGAGCCTGATTATTGGCATGGCGGGCTTTATGGGCATCGAGCATTTCCGGCCGGTAGAGGCGTTCTACATGACCGTCATCACGATTTCGACAGTTGGTTTTGGCGAGCTGCACCCGTTTTCGGATGCCGGCCGCCTGTTCGTGTCGGTGTATATTCTCTACAACCTGTTCGTGGTGGCCTACCTCGTGTCGGTGGTTTCCACCTTTATCTTTGACGGCGAGCTGCGCAAACTATTCCACATGTTCAAGGCCGACCAGGAAATCAAGCGTTTCAGCGGGCACGTCATCGTGTGCGGCTTCGGCCGCAACGGCCGCAAGGCCTACCAGGAGCTGCGCGCCAACGGTGCCCGCGTGGTGGTGATTGAGCAAAGCGAGGAGCTGCTGCGCTCCCTCAGCGACGGCCGCAGCGGCGAGGACTACGACGGCGACGGCATCCCCGGCGGCACCATTCTGTCGGTTATCGGCGATGCCACCACCGACCTGATACTGCAGCAGGCCGGCGTGGCCCGCGCCTCGGCCCTGATTACGGCCCTGCCGCGGGATGCTGATAACGTGTTCGTGACGCTCTCGGCCCGGGTGCTCAACCCGCGCCTGAACATCATTGCCCGCGCCTCCTACAAAACCTCCGAAAGCAAGCTCATCTCGGCCGGCGCCACCTCGGTGGTCATGCCCGACGAAATCGGCGGCTCCCACATGGCCAACCTCGTGGTGCGCCCTGAGGTCATTCGCTTTCTGGACTTGATTTCGGGTTTGAGCGCCGACAAGCTGCGCCTGGAAGAGCTTGACTTTCAGCGCATGCGCCGCGAGGTGCGCGGCCAGAGCATTCGGGAGCTGGACATCCGCTCGCGCACCGGTGCCACCGTTATCGGCCTGCGCCAGGCCAGCGGCGCGTTCGTCGTCAGCCCCTCAGCCGACTACGTGCCCGCCGTGGGCGACGTGCTGCTCATCTTCGGCAGCGAGGCCCAGATTGAAAGCCTGGAAGCGCAGTTCCGGCAGCTATAAATCAATTAATAATTAGTGATGAGCAATTGCTCATAGCGTTCCTCCGGCAACTCCAATTATTAATTATTAAATAAAACAATGCGCGTCCTTCAGGTTTGTTACCGCGTACCATATCCACCGCACGATGGTGGCGCAATTGGAGTGTACGAGATAATTCGCGGCGTGAGCGGGTTAGGGCACCACGTAACGGTATTGGCCGTTAATACTCCTAAGCATTATCAGCCCGCTACAGCGCTTGACCACCTGGGGCCGAATGTGCGGCTGCTGACGGTGGACGTGAATACCAACCTGAGTCCGGTGCGGGCACTGCGCAATCTACTGTTTCGGCCCGGTATGCCATACAATGTAGAGCGTTTTATCAGTCCAGAATTCGCGGCGCGGCTGAAGGAACTGGTACGCACAGACCAGTTTGACGTGGTGCACTTTGATGGGGCGTTCGTGGCTTGGTATGCCCACTGGCTGGCTGCTGAGGGCGATGGAAGCGGAGAACTGCCGGCCTGGCAAACCCAGCTGCCGCGGGTGCTGCGGGCGCACAATGTAGAGCACATTATCTGGCGCCGGCTATCCGAGCAGGAGCGCAACCCTCTTAAAGGCTGGTATTTCGGCCACTTAGCCGGCCGGATGCGGGACTTTGAAAAGTGGATGCTACCCGGCTTTGATGCGGTGGCTGCCATTACCGACGACGATGAGGCCCGCCTGCAAGCCCTGGCAGAAGAAGCTAGCGGGCGGCTGACCGTGATTCCAGCGCCGGCTAATACAAGCCGCTTCCGGCCCGACCCTGCCCGCCGGCCCCGTCCGCGCACGGTGTTCATGTTGGGCTCGCTGAACTGGCTGCCTAACCGTGAGGGTGTGGACTGGTTTCTGCGCGAGGTGTGGCCACAGGCGCACGGCGAACTACCAGAACTAGAACTCCACATTGCTGGCGTCGAGCCGCCGCCGCACCTCAGCAGCCGCCCTCCGGGGCAGGAACAAGTATTCGTGCACGGCTTCGTAGAGTCGGCGCCCGATTTCATGCAGACGTATGAACTGATGCTGGTGCCCCTGCTGAGCGGAGGCGGTATGCGCGTCAAGATAGTAGAGGGCATGGCTTTGGGCAAAGCTATTGTCAGCACGAGCGTGGGGGCTGAAGGCATTGTGAGCCGAGAAGGTGAGCAGCAGCTACTGCTGCTGCGCGACGGCGCGGCGGCTTGGCTGGCTACTCTGCGCGACTATTACCACGGCCGCCTGCCGCTGTCTAACATTGGGCAGGCCGCCGCACAAGCTGCGCAAGGCCGCTACAGCACCGAGGCCGTGGCCCGGCAGTTTGTGAGCCTGTATGAGCAAACTATCCGGGCCAAGCAGGTAGTAGCGTAAGCGGGCGCACTATTTCTAAAACTTTCGGCCTTCTAATGCTATTTCCTGCTCTTGCGTTTGTGTTCTGGGCTTGTCTGCTGCTGGTGGCGCACACCTACGTGCTCTACCCGCTGCTGCTGGGCTGGCTGGCCCGGGGCCGGCAGCAGAATACCGATGTGTTTGCGCCCGGCGCGCCCGAACTGCCGGCGGTGGATATTCTGCTGGCCGTGCACAACGAGCAGGCGGTTATCGAGGAGAAAATCCGCTCCACCTTCGCCACCACCTATCCGCTGGACCGCCTGTGCCTGCTGGTGGGCTCAGATAACTCCACCGACCAAACCAACCCCCTGCTGGCCCGGCTGGCCCGGGAGTTTCCGGGCCTGCACGTCGCAGTCTACGCCCAGCGCACCGGCAAGCCCGGCGTGCTGGAACGCCTGACGGCCCGGGCCACGGCGCCGGTGCTGGTGCTTACCGATGCCAACGTGTTCTTCGGGCCCGACACGCTCTACCACCTGGTCAAGCACTTTCAGAACCCGCGCATCGGCCTCGTCGGCGGACACATCCGCAACCCCGAGCACCGGGCGGAAGGCATTTCGGGCCAGGAAAAAGCCTATCTGGCGCGCGAAAACATTATTAAATACCAGGAAGGCGTGCGCTGGGGCGCCATGATGGGCGCCTTCGGCGGCTGCTTTGCCGTGCGGCGCAGCTGCTACGTGCCGGCGCCGGCGGGCTTTCTGGTCGATGATTTTTACTCGACCCTGGCCGTGCTGCGGGCCGGCTACGCCGCCATCAACGAGCTGGCGGCCGAGTGCCGCGAAGATGTGTCGGACCATTTGCCCGAGGAGTTTCGGCGCAAAGCGCGCATCTCGGCCGGCAACTTTCAGAATCTGCGCGAATTTCGGGGGCTGCTTTGGCCACCCTGGCGCGGGCTGGGCTTCGCGCTCTGGTCGCACAAGGTCTTGCGCTGGTACACGCCGCTGCTCTTGCTGGCCCTGCTGGCCGCCACGGCGGGGCTGGTAGCCGGCCGCGCCGGCTGGCTCTACGACCTGGCCCTGGCCGGGCAGCTGCTGGGGCCGCTGCTGCTGCTGCTGCTCGACGCCGGCCTGGGCCGGCTGGGCCACCACCTGCGCCCGCTGCGCTTCGTGACCCACTTCTACAGCATGAATGCCGCTTTGCTACTCGGTTACTGGCGTTATTTGCGGGGCGTAAGCTCCGGCATCTGGCAGCCCACGCAGCGCTTCCAACAAGCTTCTTAGTTGGCAGTTGATAGCTATTAGTTGTTGGTTGGCAGCTGATAGCAGCTGGCCCGCCAAAGCGCTGGCCTGCGCTCTGCCGACTACCCGCTGCCAACTACCCGCTGCCAACTACCACCAATTCAGTACCAGCAACTAACAACTGACAACCAGCAACCAGTACCCAGCAATTATGCTCGATTCAATTGAAGATGCCATTGCCGACATCCGGGCCGGCAAAGTGGTGATAGTAGTAGACGACGAGGACCGCGAAAACGAGGGCGACTTCATCTGCGCCGCCCGCTGCGCCACACCCGAGGTTATCAACTTCATGGCCACCCACGGCCGCGGGCTGGTGTGCATGGCCCTGACCGAGCAGCGCTGCGAGGAGCTGGGCCTGGACCTGATGGTGGGCCGCAATACCGCCCTGCACGCCACGGCCTTCACCGTGAGCGTGGACCTGCTCAAGAACGGCGTGACGACCGGCATCTCGGCCTCCGACCGCAGCAAAACCATTCAGGCCCTCATCGACCCCGCCACCAAGTCCGAGGAACTGGGCAAGCCCGGCCACATCTTCCCGCTCAAAGCCCGCAAGGAGGGCGTGCTGCGCCGCGCCGGCCACACCGAAGCTACCGTCGACCTAGCCCGGCTGGCCGGCTTCGAGCCCGCCGGCGTGCTGGTCGAGATTCTGCGCGAAGACGGCGAAATGGCCCGCCTGCCCGACCTGGAGCTGGTGGCCAAAAGGTGGAATCTGAAGCTGATTTCGGTGCAGGATTTAATTAAATACCGCCTCGAAAAGGAAAGCCTGATTCAGCGCGAGATTTCGGTGAAGATGCCCACCGACTTCGGCACCTTCGACCTGCTGGCCTACACCCAGCGCTCCAACGGCGTCAAGCACCTGGCCCTGATTAAGGGCGACCTGGCCGAAGGCCCGGAGCCGCCGCTGGTGCGCGTACACTCGTCCTGCGTGACCGGCGACATCTTCGGCTCCTGCCGCTGCGACTGCGGCTCCCAGCTGCACCGCGCCATGCAGCAGATTGAGCGCGAGGGCCGCGGCGCCATCATCTACATGAACCAGGAGGGCCGCGGCATCGGCCTGCTTAACAAGCTCAAAGCCTACAAGCTGCAGGAGCAGGGCCGCGACACGGTGCAGGCCAACGAGGACCTGGGTTTCCAGAGCGACGAGCGCGACTACGGCGTGGGCGCCGCCATCCTGCGCGACCTGGGCATCCGGCAGATGCGCCTGCTCACGAACAACCCCAAAAAGCGCACCGGCCTCATCGGCTACGGCCTGGAGGTGGTGGAAACCGTGCCGATTGAAATTGAAGCCAACACGCACAACGAGAGCTACCTGACCACCAAGCGCGACAAGCTGGGCCACACCATCATGCGCCCGCTGGAAGTCGCCGGCGAGAGCACGCCCGAGGGCCAGGCTGCCTAGCCGCCGGGTAACGGCCGGCTCCGCTTGGCCGTAGAGTAGGCTAGTTATTCGCCCGCTCTACGCTATTTCGTGCTTCTTTCCCAGCCCCTGCATCAGCTTATCTACCACAGCCTGAGCATTCAGCCGCTCAGCACCGATGAGCTGATTGCGCTACTGCGCCAGGCCCGGACGTACAACCATGCCCACCGGCTGACGGGGGTGCTGCTGTACGCCGGGCAAACCGGCGAATTTCTGCAAGTGCTGGAAGGACCGGTGCAGGAACTCACCGACCTCTACCAGCGCATCCAGGCCGATGCCCGCCACCAGCACGTGCGGCAGCTCACCCAGAGCCCGATTCCGGCGCGGGCCTTTCCCGACTGGCGCATGGGGTTTGCCGCCGCGACACCCGCCGAGCTGGCCCACATCACCGGCTACGAGCCGCTGGAGTCGGGCGGCACGTTTCCGCCCGGCCTGGCGGCGCACCCACCGCAGGAGCTGCGCCGCCTGCTGGTCGAGTTTGCCCGGCAGGCCCGCGACGAGTAGCCTTATTGAGGCAGGCTGCCGCCCAGCCAGCGCCGCACCGGATACCGCCGGAACCCCGCCTCGCGGTGTACCGAGTGCTGATACACCCATTCGAGCTGCGCGGCGCCGTCTTTGGCAAAGGCGGCGTCCTGCTTTTTGCGCGCTTCCAGCTCCTGGCGCAACGCCGGGTTCTGGCGCAGTATCTCCGCGGCCCGGTCCTCGAACACGTAGTCGGAGAAATGCTCCTTTTGCTGCAAGATGCTGTCGAACAGGCCCCAGGCAAAAAACGAGTCCGGCGCCTGCGGCTCCAGCACCTCGACCAAGTAGCGGGCGTTGGGCTGGTCGAGCAGGGCCACAAAGTCGCCGGCCGCGATGCTGGCGTTGGGGTCGGTAGTGGTTTTCACCTGCACCTGCGAGTGCAGGTAGTGGCCTTCGTAGGGGCGGGAACTGGTTTTGAAATCCTCGATTTCGTAGGTTTCGGTGGGGCCCTGGGCGGTGGTTTTCAGCTGGCGCAGCTCGACACCGTTGAGGCGCAGGCGCTGAATAACTTCCTCCCAGGCCTGCGGGATGAGGTAGGCCACCGGCCGCTTTACCGAGAGCGCCGGGCGGTAGGTGTTGTAGTACTTCACCGGCCGGGTGTAGGGCGCGGCGCGGTCGTAGTACAGCCGCGGCTGCCCGCTTACTTCGCTGGGTTTGTGCCGGGCCTCGTAGCCCTGAAAGCTGAGGGTTTCGGTCTGGCTCTCATCCAGCGCCCAGGCCAGCGGAAACTCCGGCTGCCCCCCCTGCTGGCGCCGGGCCTCGGCGCGGGCGGCGGCCAGCGCCACCCCCTGCTGGCGCGTGGTTTCGAGCACCGTGAGCAGAAAATCATACGTGCTCTGCACCCGCGGCCCGAACGCCTTGAGCATGTGGGTTTCAGGCATAAAGCCGATGGTGTTGAACAGCGCCGCGTAGCCGGTGGAGTAGCGCGGCGAATCCGAAAAGCCGCGCAGGCCACTTTCCGGCGTTTCGCCCTCGAAGTCCACGTAGGGAATCATGGGCCACTTTTTGGCTTCCATGCTCTGGTACAAAGCCGGCAGCAGCTCGTTTTGCAGGTACCGGCCCAGCGCCGGTGCCAGCTTGTTGTGCTGGGTGGCAATGAGCGTCATCGTGTACTGATAATCAGCCCCGTTAGACGTGTGCGTATCAACAAAAATATCCGGCTGCCAGCGCTGAAACAGCGCCGCGAACGAGCGCGCGTTGCGCGAGTCCTGCTTGATAAAGTCGCGGTTCAAATCCAGGTGCCGGCCGTTGCCGCGGAAGCCGTACGCGGCCGGGCCGAGCTGGTTCACGCGGGTCGTGCTGTTGCGGTTGAGCATGCCGTCGATGTTGTACACCGGCACCAGCACGATGGTTACCGGCGCCAGCAGCTTCCGCAGCCGGGGCTGCTGCATTAGGTCGCGGACCAGCATCAGGCTCGCGTCAATGCCTTCGGGCTCGCCGGGGTGAATGCCGTTCTGGATGAAGACGATGCGCCGGTTTTGCTTCCGCGCCGCCTCGGGCGTGGCCGCGTCCGGCCGACTGATAACCACTTCGTGCAGCGGCCGGCCGCTGTCGGTGGGGCCGGCCTCGCGCAGGTGCATGTGCTGTGGGTAGGCGGCGGCCAGCCGCTGGTAGTAGCTGATGCACTCGGCGTAGGTGGCCGTGGTGTTGCGGGCCGGGTCTTTCTCGAACGGCGTCAGCCAGTCGGCGGCGGGCGGGGCAGCGGGCAGGGAGTAGGGCAGGAGCATGGTCAGCAAAAGCAGGAGCGGGGCGAACATAGGTGCAAATGAACATCAAACTCCCCTCCTTTTTTAAGGAGGGGATGTTCGCGCGCAGCGCGGACGGGGGGGGGG
>CAXUEM010000007.1:0-9456 GCA_964249885.1 uncultured Hymenobacter sp.
CACGATGCCCGCTGCCACGGCCGCGGCTGCCCCGCCGCTGCTGCCGCCGGGCGTGTGGTTCAGGTTCCAGGGGTTGCGGCAGGGGCCGTGCAAGGCCGACTCGGTAACGCCCATCAGGGCAAACTCGGGCGTGTTGGTTTTGCCCAGAAAGTTGAGGCCCGCCGCCTGCCAGCGGCGCACCAGTTCGGCATCTTCGGCGGGCACGAAGTCGTGCAGGGCCCGGCTGCCGGCGGTATGCGGCGCACCGGTATACATAGCCCCGAAGTCCTTGAGCAGAAACGGTACCCCCGCGAACGGCCCGGTCGGCAGCCCCGGCTGCGCGGCCCGTTGCGCGGCTTCCTTATATAAGGAGTGCACGATGGCATTGAGGCGCGGGTTTACTGCCTCGGCGCGAGCGACGGCGGCGGCCGTCAGCTCGGCGGCCGTCAGCTGGCTCGATTGGATTAGCGCGGCCATGCCCAGTCCGTCAAGGGCATCGTATTCAGAAGCAGTTAGCATAAGACCAGTAAGAGTGAAATCAAACAGATAGGGTAAAACCTCCGACTTGACCCTAAGGCCGCTTTAGGGCGACAGCCAGTAGAAGAATGCGTTACGCAGAGGCATTAGCTGCCAGAATTGCTTTCAAGTCGGCCGGAACGGGCATGGGCTGCTCGGGCGAGACGTTAGCCCCGCCGGTATTGCCGGTGGGTACGCGGCCAAAAAAGGACATGAGGAACCCAAACACAATGCGCGGCACCTGCCCCAGAATTTCACGCCGGTCGCCAGTGCTCCACCCGTGGCGCAGCATGAGCAGGTGGGTGTGGGTGTGCGAGAGCGCCCATCGTTGACCCAGGATGTGGGCCCGTTCGAGGTGGGCGAAAGCGGCCGGCAGGTCGCGGCGAGCGGTTGCCAGGCGGGCGGCCTGCAGCTCGGCCTCGAAGTAGGGCCGTAATCGGGCGGGAAGGCGCAGGTAAAACATGGGCTTAGGATTAATGACTAAAGGAGTAATGTGTTTGGTTACAGGGGTGCTTAGCGCAGGGGCCGGCGCCACTGGCAGAGCCAGGCGAACAACTACGTGCACACCAGCTACCCAAACGCAGTATTGGTACGGCCGGCAGAGTTAGGACTTCTGGCTCAGCGGGGTGTTGGGGTCTACTTGGTGTACCCGTCGAAATGGGTAGGTCAGCTGGCCTAGATAAGATGTAGGAAATAGCGGCTCTTCCTTGATGCCGATGGGACCCAGGGTCTCGGCGTTGTTCATGGCTGGCGCGTCGTAGGCCGTGCGAAACAACCGGTCCCATACGGTGAGCCAGGCCCCGTAATTCACCTGCGCGTCGGCGTAGTCGGCCCGGTGGTGCCAGCGGTGCAGTTCGGCCACGCAGAACAACTTTTTCAGAAATCCGGCCCGGTAGTCCAGGTTGGTGTGCTGCATCATCATATTGATGGCCAGCAGGGCCAGGGCGGCAGCAATCACGGGTGGCGGCGTGCCAATAAACAGACAGACGGCGATGCCGGGCAACCCCTCTATTATCTGGTGCAGCGCGTGGCGCTTCTCGCCGTTGAGAAAATACAGGCGCTCGGAACTGTGGTGGACGGCGTGCAGCTTCCACAGCCACAGGTAGCGGTGACTCTGCCAGTGAACGAAGAACAGGAAAAAGTCGATTATGGTGAGGGCCAGCAGCACCTGCCCCCAGAAGGGCAAGCCGGTGGGGAACCACTGGGGAAAGGACACCAGCGTGGCCAGCCACAGAATGCCGAACTGCGCCGTTACCTTAATAAGGTAGTTGACCAGGTAATAGGTAAAATCCAGGTTCCAGTCGGGGCCATCCAGCCACGCCCGCTCGTAGGGCAGCAGTCGTTCCAGCGCCAGCGCCAGCAGCCCGAACACGGCAATGACCGGCACGGTGGCCACGTAGTAATTCACTCCGCTTTGCAGCAGGTATAAAATCAGCGTCCAGGCCGTGAGCATGAATACGGGGTAGATGCTGTACTGGAAAACAGTTTTGAGCGTCGGCATGGAATAATGCGTTTAGTTGCTGCAAAATTCCGGTGGCCTGCCCGCCAAAGCTTGTATAAACTGGCTGACTTTACTGCGCTGTTCCTGGCCGTTACGGTTTGATAACAGTGGATGGTGCCACCCCGAACATGGCCTGAAACGTCTTGGTAAAATGAGGCAGGTCCGCAAAGCCCCCCTCATAGCACGCCTGGGTAAGCGAGTGACCCTGCTGCACCGCCCGGATGGCGGCCTGCACCCGCGCCCAGAGCACGTAGCGCCGGAAGGGAATGCCGACCTGCCCGGCAAACAGGTGCGCAAACCGACTAGGCGACAAACAGACGTGCTCGGCGGCTTGTGTCAGGCTGATGGGCTGAGCGAGCCGTTCGTGCACGTATGATATGCTCTGCTGCACCCGGAGGTCAATCAGGGGCTCCTGCTGCCTGACGGGTAGTAAGTGGTGCAGCAACTCAGTCACCAGGGCCCCGCTCGGCGCTGCGGGCTGGTTGAACCACGCCAGCAAGTGATTGGTCAACATCGTGGGATAAGCAGCACTCAAGTTCATGAGCCCAGCAGGGACTGGATTGCCCAGCGTATGCTCCAGCTGTCGCGCCCAGTGGTGCAGGGAGTCCACGAACACGAACAAATACAGGCTTTCAGCTGCGCCCTCAAACCGGTGTTCCACGCTGGAAGGCACCAGGGCATAGCGGCTGGTAAAGCTGAGGCCCGGCGATTCGAGCAGAAACGGCTCCCCAAGCGCAAGTACCAGCTCAGTGGCATGGTGGCGATGATAATTCGTACGCACGCCCCGCGCCCCGTACAGCGCCCCCCCATCGAAAAAGCTCAATTGAAAGGCCGACGCCATAAAAGCCACGGTAATTGCCTGCCAAACAGAAGAAGTTTGCAAACAAATATGCGCAGGCGGCGGGCTTCAATCGTTACTGGGTGCACCTCGGCCGGGACGCGCATGAGCTGCTAGCCGGCACGTAGGCCCCGCCGGTGGACACGCGGCCTACAAGTCAGTGCGGTTACGCAGGCACAGGGGAAAAGCCTGAACGATACACCAGCTCAGTGCACACAACGTCAGGAGCGCTTACAACTGCGTGCTCATTACCAGCACTCCGGCGAGCACATAGAAGAAAAGGCGTTGCAGCTTTTGAGCGGGCTTATGGTGTTCACACATGCGGGCCTAACGCCCGTCGTCGAGGTTGCGTTCGGACCGGACAATCGGCCCCGACGTGCCAAGCCTTCAGCCAAATTTACAGGCGGTTCCAGACGGTCCCGCCGAATTCCTCAAAGCGCACGAGGCCCTCAGCTTTGGTAAGAAAGATGGTGCCGGTTTGTGTCGGCCGGGGCACTAGGGGCCGTGTAGGGTAGAAAGAGCTTTCCAACGCAGCCGGGTAAGTTCGGCTGCCAAACGTGGCGGGCGCCAGCACCAGCCGGCCGTCCTCTACTTGGTCGATGGGCAGGGTAAAAACGCCGCCTCCCGTTTGCAGGGAGGCGTTGAACGGCTTGTTTGCGGACGGATTGGTGGGACCCATCTGGAAGCGAAAAATCGTTTCGAGGGGATGCGCGGCAGAGTCGGTGCGCTGCAGGTCGGCCACGAAATAGTCAACAAAGTGGGTGGCGCAGACCGAGCTTTTCCCGCCGCCGCCGCCCTCGTTGAGCATTTCGGCCCGCGTGACGCGGTAAGTACGCACATACCCGCTGGCATTGCGGAAGCGCCAGACGTCGTTTTTGACAAACGCTTTGCTCCAATCACGTTGCCCCGGTGTGAGCACATGGGTGGGCGCGTCTTCGTTGTCGCACACCTTGCGGCAGCTGGTAAACAGCACCAAAGGAGCCAGCAGAAAAAACAGGCAAGAGGCGAGACGGTAGCGCATCAGGTAGAGAAAAAAGGACAAAAAGGTTGTTTTCGTATGGGGAGAGGTTCGGGCACTACGGGTAAAGATAGAGGCAATTGCCAGGCACCGGGGCCCTGACGGTTTAACGCATTGGGGCAGCTACCGAATGGTGGTGCTGGCAACGTGACTACGGGCCTCCGGGGCACCTTGCTGGGTTTCGTGCTGCACGTAGTATTCGAGCAAGGTGCCGGGAGCAAACGCCTCGTCATCGGAGAAGGGCGAACGGGCATTGACGGCCACGCACTGCCAGGGGGAGACCTCGCCGCCGACGCGACGGAAGACGTGGGCCACTTCCAGCATTTCTTTGGAAAAGTCCAGGTGCCGGCCGGTGGGCGTCAGGGTGAGGTCGATTTTAGCGGTGTGCATGGTTTTGTTGCTGGTATATTCGGCAAACAATTTAGCTGACTGAGATGGATTTCAAGCCAATCGTGAAAGAAGCGTATTTAGCCATCATCAAAGGCGCTCTTGACCGGGTGGTCTACTTTGAGGTAGATGACAGTATCAACCACCTGCTTCGCCTACTCGTGGTGGAACCACCTCAAGCTGACGAGGTGCTGCTCATCAGCGATAAGTTTTGCATATACCGTCAGTTGTGGAAGGCAGTTATCGAGACGCTTTACCAGGAATTCCTGCCGCTCACTCCCTACCAATTTACCTGGGAGTTAGAGGTAACTCCGTACACCATGCTGCTTTGCGAGCTAACCCAGGAGGACGCTCCTACTGTGGAGCTAGAGCGTTTGCAAACATTGATGCGCCTTACGGAGGAGCAGATTGAGAAAGATTTTGGAGGGGTAATCGAGAAGGCCGGCCTTGACAAAATGGGCTTAGACAAAGGCCTTGAAGGAAGAGTCCCCGCCGCGTTGCTCCCGGCAAATCGGAAGGACCAGCTACTCCTGCTGTTTCGGTTGATGAACTTTCCTCCACTGACTGAACTGGCTCTTTTTCAGAATCGATACAACGGGGCTTTAAGGCAACAGTTGGAACGGCTGGCCATTCCATTTACTGGCATCAAAAAGTCCTCGCTGGAAACCTTTGGGATGCCGGAATCACTGCGGTATTCTTACTTTCCGGTTGCTCACAAGATATTCAAGCAATACGGGTTTAGCCATTTTGAGCAGGACCCGGCGTTGGTCAATTTCAAGCAGGATTTCTTAGCCATTCGGCAGTTAGCTGAGCAGAACAAAGGCCGCTTCAAAGATGACGTTCTCTGCCCCTGCTGCGGGGAGCGCACTACGATTGAGTTACCCGAGGAACTACTGCATTACAAGTACCTCAACGAGAACAAGCCCGTAGCAATTGCCATTGGTCTGCTGCACTTTCAAGAGTTTAAGGACAACTTTCTAGAGCAACTCTCCGAACATCTTCAGCAGTTTTTGCCGGCCCTCAACCGCGTGGACAATCCAGATTGCTTGATTCTGGTAGAAGGCGAGAGTGAAGAAGTAGCTATTCCAATACTAGCTTTTCGGAAACGATTCATCTTAGCACAGCACAGCATTCAGGTATTTAATTCTAAATCCAAAGAGAAGCTTGAAGCTGATTTTCTAACTTTTAGGTCGAAATACCCCAATCGGAAGATGATATGCTTACTGGACTCGGATGCAAGGAAAGAGAGGGCCAACATCGAGCGAATCATCAAGGATAACAAGCACAAGTATCGATTAGTCTTTATCGAGGCAGGTACCTTCGAGGACCTGTTTGATTTGCAGCAATCGGTTGAAATACTCAATGAGCTTTATCCTGATGGCGAAGAAATCTTAGTTTCAGACTTCGACGCAGCTAAAGACTTCCTCACCAATTTGAAGCGGCTGATGCACCACAAGAAGCAAGCACAATTTGATAAGGTGCTCTTTGCTAGAACAATCTCATTGCGGCTAAACATTGAGCAGATACCTAAAGCCATTCAAGAAATTCTCGACATAGCGCAGGATTTTACCCGCGAAACGCAGTTTGTAAAGAACAAGTAAGGTTATTGCGATGGCTCTGAATTGGCTTGCAGCCAGCGCCGGAACTGTTTGATTTCCTGCTGCTGGTCGCGCACGATGCGGCGGGCGGCGTCCCGCAGCTCGGCATTGCGGCCAAAGGCCAGCTCGGCCTGGGCCAGGGCCACGCCGCTGCGGTGGTGCAGCTCCATGAGGGCAGCAAAGTCGGCGTCGGGATTGCCGGGCAAGGCCGATACCTGGCGCAGGGGTGCCAGAGCCGCCTTAATGCGCCGCACGAACGGGTCTTTGGCGTTGCCCGGCCGGTACTCCTGCCCGGCGGGCGGCTCACGCCGGATGGCCAGGGCAAGCACGTGGGTATCCTTCTCGTGACTTTTGACCACGTGCTGGGCCATGGCGCGCAGGGTGGAGTCCTTTCCCCGCGAGATTTGCACGGCCGCCAGGCGCTGGGCGCCGGCGTGGTGCACAGTCATCAGACTGGCGAAGTCATCGTCCCAGCAGCCGATGCGGCGCACCGCATCGAGCTGGCGCACCATGAGCTGCAGAGAGTCGGCCAGGTTCGGGGGCACCGCGGCCGGGGCCGGGGCGGGTTTGGCCTGGTCGTGAATGTCGGCTTCGTGCGCCGCCGAATCGGCGGGCTCGGAGTTGCAGCCGCTTAGGGCCAAGCCAAAGAACAGGGCCGCCAGCAGGCGTGCCCCACCGAAACGGCAGCGGCGGGACAGGGTGCCGGAGAATGGGGCAAGCAGGATGGGGAGCATGGCAGGTGGGGGTTACATGTTCAACGCGCCGATGCCGGCCGCGTTCAGGCTCGCTTCCTTGAAGGCTTCGGCGTAGGTGGGGTGGGCGTGCGACATCAGGGCCACGTCCTCGGCTGCCCCGCGGAAGCTCATCACGGCCACCGCCTCGGCCACAATGTCGGCGACGCGGGCGCCTATCATGTGCACGCCCAGGATTTCGTCGGTATCGGCGGCGGTGAGCACCTTCACCAGCCCCTCGGTGTCGGCACCGGCCAGGGCCCGGCCCGAGGCGCTGAACGGAAACGAGCCCGACTTGTAAGCCAGCCCCATTTCCTTCAATTGCTCTTCGGTGTAGCCCACGCCAGCCACCTCGGGCCAGGTGTACACCACGCCCGGAATGAGCAAGTAATTGACGTGGGGCTTGTGGCCGGCAATGCGCTCGGCCACGAACACGCCCTCATCGGAGGCCTTGTGCGCCAGCATGGCGCCGCGCACCACGTCGCCGATGGCCCAGATGCCGGGCACGTTGGTTTGCAGCTCGTCGCTGACGTTCACCCGGCCCTTTTCATCCACTTCCACCCCGGCCGCGGCCAGGTTCAGGCCGTCGGTGTAGGGGCGGCGGCCCACCGATACCAGGCAGTAGTCTCCCTCCAGCTGCAGGTCGGCGCCGCCGGCCGACGGGCTGGCCGTCAGCTTCACCGTCTCCCCCTCGCGCGTCACGGCCGTGACCTTGTGAGAGAGGTAGAACTCCAGCCCCTGCTTTTTAAGGGAGCGCAGCAGCTCCTTGCCCAGGGTGCGGTCCATCGTGGGAATGATGGCATCGGTGTATTCCACCACCGATACTTTGCTGCCCAGCCGGGCGTACACTGAGCCCAGCTCCAGGCCGATGACGCCGCCGCCCACGATAATCAGGTGCTTCGGCAGCTCGCGCAGCGCCAGCGCCTCGGTGCTGCTGATAACGCGCTCCTTGTCCAGGGTGATGAAGGGCAGGGTGCTGGGCTTCGAGCCAGTGGCGATGATAATGTTCCTGGCCGTGAGCTGCTGCGCTGCCCCGGTGCTTCCCTCGGTGGGCTGCACCTGCACGGTGGTGGCGTCCAGAAACGAAGCCACGCCGTGAATGACGTCCACCTTGTTTTTCTTCATCAGGTACACCACCCCGTCGCATACTTTGCTCACCACCTTGTCCTTGCGCTCCATCATGCGGGGCAGGTCGGCCCGCAGGTTGTCGGCCGCAATGCCGTGCTCGGTGAACTGGTGGGTGGCCTTGTGGTACAGCTCGGTGGATTCGAGCACCGCCTTGCTGGGGATGCAGCCCACGTTGAGGCAGGTGCCGCCCAGGGTGGGGTACTTCTCGATGATGGCCGTTTTCAGGCCCAGCTGGCCGCAGCGCACGGCAGCAATGTAGCCGCCGGGGCCGGAGCCGATGATAAGAACGTCGTAGGAAGCTGCAGCCATGAGCAGGAGTGGGAGCGGGTTAGGAATGGGAAAGTGGGCGGACAGGCCTTACAGGTGGGTTTCGTGCCGGGCAAAGTCGCCGCGCTCCACCTGAATGGTGGCGTGCTGCACGGCGTGCTTGCTGGTCACGTAGGCGTGGGCGCGGGCCAGCACGTCGTCGTGGGTGGCGCCCTCGGCCAGCACCACGTGGGCGCTGAGGGCGTTAACGCCGGAGGTCAGCGACCAGGCGTGCAGGTCGTGCACGCTGGCTACGCCCGGCTCGGCCAGCAGGCCCAGGCGCAGGGCTTCCAGGTTCACGTCGGCGGGGGTGCCTTCAAGCAGCACGGCCACGGCTTCCTTGAGAAGCGTCCAGGTGCGGGGCAGGATGAACAGGCCGATGCCGGCCGAGAGCAGCGGGTCGGCGTAGTACCACTTAGTGGTGAGCATGATAATGCCGGCTGCGATGACGCCGATGGAGGTGAGCATGTCCGAGAGCACCTCGAAGTAGGCGCCCTTCATGTTCAGGCTGTCGCTTTTGCCCTGGCGCAGCAGGTACATGCAGTACAGGTTGATGATGAGGCCCACCCCGGCCACCCACAGCATGGTGGTGCTCTCGACCTTGGGCGGGTTGAGGAAGCGGAAATACGCCTCGTAGAGGATGTAGAGCGAAATCAGGATGAGCACCACCGCGTTGGTGAGGGCGGCCAGAATCTCGAAGCGGTAATAGCCGTAGGTTTTCTCCGGGGTAGCCGGCTTCTCGGCGAAGCGGATGGCCAGCAGAGCCAGGCCCACCCCGGCTACGTCGGTGAGCATGTGGCCGGCGTCGGCCAGCAGGGCCAGGCTGCCGGTGAGATAGCCGCCGATGACCTCGGCGACCAGGTAGGCCAGGGTCAGAAAGAAGACGATGGTCAGCTGGCGCTTGTTGCGCCCGGCGGCGCTGCCGCTCATGCCGTGGGCCCCGCTCATGATGGATTGCCGCTGTGGTGCTGGGGGCCTTCGCGCAGCTCGCGGGGCATCTTCTCCATTACCGACAGGTCTGCGGCCGGCGCCGGGGCGGCCGCTACTGGCAGCGAAGCTGGGGCACTTGGGGCGACGCTGGGCGTGGCGAAGTTCATGCGCTGGATGCGCACGGCGTTGAGAATAGCCAGCAGGGCCACGCCCACATCGGCAAACACGGCTTCCCACATGGTGGCCAGGCCCCCGGCGCCGAGCACGAGCACGACGCCCTTCACGATAAAGGCCAGCCAGATATTTTGCCACACCACGGTGTGAGTGGCGCGGCTGATGCGGCGGGCGGTGGCAATTTTGCTCGGGTGGTCGGTTTGAATCACCACGTCGGCCGTTTCGATGGTAGCGTCGGAGCCCAGGCCGCCCATGGCAATGCCCACGTCGGCCAGGGCTACCACCGGCGCATCGTTCACCCCATCGCCCACGAAAGCCAGCTTTTTGCCCTCGCTGATGTACTGCTGCAC
>CAXUEM010000007.1:9466-28506 GCA_964249885.1 uncultured Hymenobacter sp.
GTCTGGGCGGCGTCTTCCTTGATTTCGTCGGCCACGGTGAGGTAGCCGGCGTACTTACCATCCAGGGCCAGCACCACGATGCTCTCGACGACCTGGTCGATTTCGGCGGGGTAGGCTATGCTGAATTTGGTGAGCAGCTTGGTGTTGCCGGCGAGCAGGTCGCGGCCGGCGACGCGGCCGCGCAGGCCGTGGCCCGCAATTTCTTCCACGGCTTCCACGGGCAGGCCGGCAGCGGCGGTGCCCACGTGCTGCACCACGGCCTGGGCAATGGGATGGGTGGACTTGGCTTCGAGGGCGGCGGCCAAGCGCAGCAGCTCGGCTTGGTCGATGCCGGGCGCGGCGACGATTTGCTGGACGGCGAACACGCCCTTGGTCAGGGTGCCGGTTTTGTCCATCACCACCGTGTCCAGCTCGCGCATCTGGTCGAGGAAGTTGGAGCCCTTGAAGAGGATGCCGGCTTTGGACGCGGCGCCGATGCCGCCGAAGTAGCCCAGCGGGATGCTGATAACGAGGGCGCAGGGGCAGGAAATGACCAGGAACACCAGGGCCCGGTAGAGCCAGGTGCGAAAGACGTAGTCATCCACCACGAAGTAGGGCACGATGATGAGCAGCACGGCCAGCGCCACCACAATGGGCGTGTAGATTTTGGCGAAGCGGGTGATGAACTGCTGGGTTTTGGCCTTGCGGCCCACGGCGTCCTGCACCATGGCCAGGATTTTGGCCAGCTTGGTGTCCTGGTAGCCGGCCGTGACGGTGACGCGGGCCAGGGTGTCCTGGTTTATCATGCCGGCCAGCACCACCTCGCCGGGCTGCTTGGTTTGGGGCACCGATTCGCCGGTGAGGGCGGCGGTGTTGAAGGTGGCGCGGTCACTGAGCAGGGTGCCGTCGAGGGCCACTTTTTCGCCGGGCTTCACTTCGATGACGTCGCCCACCAGCACGGTTTTGGGGTCGAGGACGAGGGTTTGGCCGTTGCGGATGACGGTGACTTCGGTGGCCTGAATTTCGAGCAGGGCCCGGATGCTGCGCTTGGCGCGGTTCACGGCCGCATCCTGAAACAACTCGCCCACGGTATAAAACAGCATCACGGCCACGCCCTCGGGGTACTCGCCAATGGCAAACGCCCCGATGGTGGCCAGGCTCATGAGCAGAAACTCGTTGAAGATGTTGCCGCTGGGGATGCTGAGCACGGCGGCTTTCAGCACCTTGTAGCCCACCAGCAGGAAGGCCACGCCGTACCAGGCCAGGCGCACGTACTTGGTGAACCAGGCCACGTCGTAGTAATCGAGGGCCAGGCCGGCCAGCAGCAGCCCCAGCGCCACGCCGGGCCAGAGGTAGGGGTTGGCGTCGGGGGGGCCGTGGTCGTGGTCGTCGCCGCTGCTGTGGTCGTGACCGGCGTGCTCGTCGGCGGCCGGGCGGCCCTTGTCCACCACTTTTTTGCCGGCGGGGTGGTCGTGACCGGCGTGGTCGGCGTGGTCGTGGCCGGGCACGTCGTGGCCTTCGGGGGCGGCGGCGGCTTCAGGCGTGAGCTGGTCGCGGCTGAGGGCGCCCACGTTTTCGAGCTTCACCTGCTTGGCGGTGTTCAGCTCTTCGTCGGTGTTGGGGGAGGTTAGGTCAGGCATGGGAAAAGGAATGTTAGATTAAAGCAAGAGGCGGGGCCCGCTACGGGCTCCCAGTCCACGAAAAAGCCGGCGAGGCCCACCAGCACGAGCACCGCGCCGGTCAGGCGCCGCTCGTGCCGGGCCAGGCCGTCCAGGTTCAGGTGTTGCAGGCTGCGGTAAGCCAGGGCCACCAGCGCGCACATGGCCGACACGGAGGCCAGCAAGTACACGCCCATGAGCAGAGCCAGGGCCGCCGGGCCGTGGGTGCCAGCGGCCAGAAAGAAGGTCTGGATTTCCAGGCAGGGGGCCAGGAACATGGTGGCGGCCAGGCCCAGCACCACCCGCCGGCGCGGCCTGCGTTGGCTCAGGGCCTGTGGGCCCGGGTGGGCGTGGCCGGGGCCGGGGCCGGAAAAAGCGTAAAGCAGGCCGATGACGATGAGCAGCAGCGGGGCCACCCAGCCGGCAAACTGCTCGAAGCGGGCGGAAAGGCGCCAGCCCAGCAGGCCCAGCGCCAGGCCGATGCCTACGGTGCTGAGCACGTGCGCAAGGCCGGCCACCAGCGTCACCCCCACCGCTCGCCGCAGGGGCCAGCCTTCGGCCCGCGCCACGGCCAGCACCGGCGCCCAATGGTTGGGGATGGCGGCGTGGAGCAGACTTAGCACAAGGGCACCGGTGAGGAGTTCAAGCATGGGAAGCGGGGGCAGGGAAGGCGCACCGCCGGATTCGAGGACAAACCTCGGGCTCCGGGTGATGCAATGCTATTGCATTGTTTGGACGGAGGTTGACGGATTGCCCGCGCAGCGCGGGCAGCGGCCTTTCATCACCAGGCTGGTTTCCTGCACCTGGTAGGCGCCGGGCAGGGCAATGGCCGGCACGGCCACGGCGGGCAGGCAGGACGTTTCCCGGCAGCGGGTGCAGAAGAAGTGCACGTGCAAATCCTGGTGCAGCTCGGGCGTGCAGCTGGGCTCGCACAGGGCAAACTTCACGGCGCCGCTGCCGTCCTCGATGCGGTGCACCAGGCCTTTGTCGGTGAAGGTTTTCAGGGTGCGGTGCACGGTGATGCGGTCGGCGTGCTTGAGCAACTCCTCCACGTCGGTTAGGCTCAGCGCCGCCGACTGCTTCATGAGCACGTCCAGCACCAGCAACCGCATGGCCGTGGGCGTAATCTGCCGGGCGATTAAGGTATCTTCGAGGGGATGGGCCATGGCTATTCTTCCTCTTCGGCGTTTTTCATCTTGGCCAGCAGCGAGTAGGCGCCGTCGGTGACGAAGGTGGTCGTGGCCGGCGTGCCTTCGGGCAGCATGATTTCGGTGTAGCCATCCTCGCTGCGGCCCAGCGTGACGGGCACTAGGCGGTAGCGGCCGGGAGCTTCCACTGCAAAAGCGTAGTTCTTGCCCTCGAAGCGCACCAGCGCCGCGTCGGGCAGGGTGGCCGCTTGGGTGCGGCCGGTTTCAATCGTGGCCCGCACGTAAAGGCCGGGCAGCAGGCTGGGGTCTTTCTCCTGGTCGAGGTGGCCGTGCACGCGCACGGTGCGGTCCACCCCAATGGCCTTGCCCACCAGGTACACGCGGGCGGTACGCTCGCGCCGGGTGCCGGTGGAGTCGCTGGCCAGGGTGAAGCGAATGAGCTGGCCCTTCTGCACCCGGGCCACGTCGCGCTCAAACACGGTCAGCTCGACGTGCAGGTGCTCGGGGTCCACGATTTCAAACAAGGCGTCGGTCGCCGTCACGGCCTGGCCCACCGTCACGTTCACGGCCCGCACAAAGCCGGCGCGGGGCGCGCGCAGAACGGCGGTTGTTACTATTTTGCCTCCCACCGGCAGGCCCGCCAGCCGCAGCCGGGCAGCCTGGGCGTTGGTTTGGACTTGCAGGGCGCGGTAATCGGCCTGGGCGCGCTGGTAGTTTTTCTGCGGGGCCACTTCCTGCTCGTACAGCTCCTTCTGGCGGGCCAGCTCGGTGCGGGCGTAGTCGAGGCGGGCGCGGGTTTCGAGGTAGTCCTGTTGCAGGGTCACGAACTCGGCGTTGCGGATGGTAGCCAGCACCTCGCCCTTGCGCACCTGGGCGCCTTGCAGCAATTCGGTGTTTTCCACGAAGCCCCCCAGCGGCGCCGTGACGTTGACGGCGCTTTCGGGCGGCACGTCCAGCGTACCGGTTACGGCCAGCCCGGCGCCCATGGGCCGGTCAGCCAGACGGGCGGTTTTCAGGCCGGCGGCCTGCTGCTCGGCCGCCGAAAGAGTCACCATATCCGAGGCCTCTTCGTCGGCGGCTTCAACGGCTGTTTGAGCAGCTTCGCCGCTAGCTGCCTGGCCTTCGGTGGCGGGTTTGGCCTCTGCTCCTTCTTTTTTATCGGCACCGCAGCCGGCCAGGGTCAGGCCGAACAGCAGCACCAGGGATGCAATCTTATTCATGAAATTCAAGTCAGGGAGATGAAGAATGCCTTACCGGGCAGCGGAGCCCAGCAGGTAGTCCAGGTCGATGGCAGTTTGATTGTGCTGGAGCACGGCGTCGAGGTAAGCCGTGCGCACGCCCAGGGCGCGCTCCAGGTTGAGCAGCAGCTCGGAGTAGGTGGTTTCGCCGGCCTTGTAGGCCCGCTGGCTCAGGCGCACGATGACCGTGGCCTGGGGCAGGCCAGTCTGCTCGTAGAACTGCACCCGGCGCTGCTGCTCGGTCAGGCGCAGGCGCAGCTCGTCCAGTTGCGCAGCGGCTTCGGCTTGGTAGCGCTGGTAGGTGGTCGTGGCCACTTGCTCCTGCAGCTTGGCGGCCTGCACCCGGGCCTTCTGGGGCCCACGCAGCAGCGGAATAGCCACGCCGGCCTGTACGCTCTGGAACCGGTCACCGGTGCCGTAGGTGGCTGGGCGCCCGTCCACTTCGTAGGTGCCTCGCAGCGACTGGTTGGTGTAACCGACCGTGACCTGGGGCAGGCCCTGGGCCTGTTCCAGGCGGGTTTCCGCCCGGCGCTCGGCAATCTGCTGCTGCAGCACTCGGGCCTGGGGCGTGGCGGCCAGTACCGCCGTGTCCGTGGGAGTTGCAGGAGTGGGCAGCAGGCGCAGGATGCTGTCGGCAATGGCGACGGGCCCGTTGGTCTGCAGCAGGGCCTGTAGCTGGCGCTGGGCAATGGCGTAGTCAGCCCGGGCCTGGGTTAGCAGGTTCTGCGTCTCGCCTTGTTGAATCAGGGCATTGGCGGGCTCCAGGCGGGCCACTTCGCCGGTCTTGAACCGCAGCTGGGCCGCACGCAGAAATTCGGTGTAGATGCTGTCCTGCCCGCGCAGGGTGCGCAGGCGGTGGCGGGCGTGCACGGCCCGCTCGTAGCTCAGGCGCACCTGCCGGCGCAGCTCGGCCTGCACCTGGGCCAGCCGCTGCTCCCGGCCCCCAATCTGGGCCTGGCTCAGGCCGGCCTGGGCCCGGTAGTAGCCGGGCAAGGCCAGGGACTGGCCGATGCTCAGCACGTTATCCGAGAGGGGCGAGTTCACTTGCCCGTAGGTGCCCACAATGTTTGTGCGGCCCACGTCGAAGGAGGTGCGGCGCAGCGCCTGCTGGGCTTCCAGGGAGCGTTGGGCGGCCTGGACCGTGCCGTTGGCTTGCAGGGCCTGGCCCACAGCCTGGGTGGAGGTAAGCGGACCCTGCGCCCGGGCGGGCGCGGCGACGAGCAAACCACCCAGCACAAGCAGCAGCCCCGCCACCGGCAGGGCGGCAGCTGGCCGCGGCTGCTGCTCGCCCTTTTGCTCGGACTTGCGTTCGGACAGGGCGTAGAGCACCGGCAGCACGAGCAGCGTGAGCAGCGTGGCCGTCACCAGCCCGCCGATGACGACGGTGGCCAGCGGGCGCTGCACTTCGGCGCCGGCCGACTGCGACAGGGCCATGGGCAGGAAGCCCAGCGAGGCGACGGTGGCCGTCATCAGCACCGGCCGCAGGCGCACCTGCGTGCCTTCCAAAATGCGCCCGTAAAGGTCTGTGCGGCCTTCTTCCTTGAGCTGGTTGAAGTAGCCGATGAGCACAATGCCGTTGAGCACGGCCACGCCGAAGAGGGCAATAAAGCCCACGCCGGCCGAGATGCTGAACGGCATCCCGCGCGCCCACAGGGCCAGCACCCCACCGATGGCGGAGAGCGGGATGGCCGTGAAAATCATCACCGACTGCTTGAGTGACTTGAAGGTGAAGAACAGCAGGACGAAAATCAGCAGCAGCGCCACGGGCACGGCGATGCTCAGCCGCTCGGAGGCCTGGCGCAGGTTCTCGAACTGCCCGCCGTAGGTGGTGTAGTAGCCGGGGGCGAGCTTTAGCTGTTGGTCTACCTTGCCCTGCAGCTCGGTTACCACGCTCTCCACGTCGCGGCCACGCACGTTGAACGCCACCGTGATGCGGCGCTTGGCGTCGTCGCGCTGAATCTGGTTGGGGCCTTCCTGCAGGTCCACCGAGGCGACCTGTTCGAGCGGAATTTGCTCGCCGCCAGGGGTGGCGACCAGCAGCTGGCGGACGTTGCCGATGTTCTGGCGCAGCTCCGGGGCCAGGCGCAGCACTACGTCGAAGCGCCGCTCCTGCTCGAAGAGCTGCCCGGCAGTCTGGCCGGCGAAGGCCGTTTGCACGGTGCGGTTCACGTCCTCGGCGTTGAGGCCGAAGCGGGCCAAACGGTTGCGGTCCAGCTTGACCACGATTTGGGGCAGGCCGGTGACCTGCTCCACGTACACATCCTCGGCGCCTTCGACCTGGCGCACCAGGCGGGCGGCGCGCTCGGCATAGGAGGCGAGCTGCTGCAAGTCTTCGCCGTAGATTTTGAGTACTACGTCCTGCTTAGCGCCCGAAATCAGCTCGTTGAAGCGCATCTGGATGGGCTGCTGGAAGCCGAAGGTGACGCCGGGAATGACGCTCAGGGCTTCGGCCATCTTGCCAGCCAGTTCCTCCTGCGTTTTAGCCGAAGTCCACTTGCCCTGGTCTTTTTCCAGGATGACCATCACGTCGGCCGCTTCCACCGGCATGGGGTCGGTAGGGATTTCAGCGGCGCCGATTTTGGCCACTACCTCTTTGACTTCGGGAAACTGCTTTTGCAGAATGGCCCCGGCCTGCAGGCTGCGGTCCACGGTGTAGCTCAGGGAGGACCCCGTGAGCGTGCGTAGCTCAATGGCAAAATCGCCTTCGGCGAGCTGCGGAATAAATTCCCCGCCCAGCGTGCGGAACAGCAGAACGGAGCCAACGAAGAAGGCTACGGCCGACGTGAGCACCACCGCCTTGCGGCGGAGCGCCCATTCGAGCACCGGACGGTAGCCCTTTTCGAGCCAGCTCATCATCCGGTCCGAGAAGTTGCGCTTTACCTCCGTTGAGCGGCTTAGGGCCAGCGCCGACATCATCGGCACGTAGGTGAGCGACAGAATAAAGGCGCCGATAATGGCGAAGGCCACGGTCTGGGCCATCGGCCGGAACATCTTGCCCTCGATGCCTACCAGGGCCAGCAGGGGCAGGTACACGATAAGAATGATGATTTCACCGAAGGCGGCCGAGGACCGGATTTTGGAGGCCGCGGTGTACGTCTCCTCGTTCATCTGCCCGGTGCTGAGGCGGCCTCCGGGCACCTGCAGCTGCCCGCCGTGCAGGCGGTGCACGATGGCTTCGACGATAATCACGGCCCCGTCCACGACCAGGCCGAAGTCGATAGCGCCGAGTGAGAGCAGGTTGCCCGACACCCCGAATAGGCGCATCATGGCAATGGCAAACAGCATGGCCAGCGGAATCACGGAGGCCACCACGAGGCCGGCCCGCCAGTTACCCAGGAACAGGATGAGTACGAAGAGCACAATCAGCGCGCCTTCAATCAGGTTGGTTTTCACCGTGCCAATGGCCCGGTCCACCAACTCGGAGCGGTCCAGGTACACGTCGATGGCCACGCCCTCGGGCAGGGATTTCTCCACCGTCAGCATCCGGGTTTTAACGTCCTTGATAACGTCGTTGGCGTTGGCTCCTTTGAGCATGAGCACGATGCCGCCGGTGACTTCGCCTTCCCCGTTGCGGGTCATGGCCCCGTAGCGCACGGCCGAGCCCAGGCGCACGTCGGCCACGTCGCGCACGAGCACCGGCATCCCGCCCTGGGTGTTGCGCACCACAATGTTGCCCAGGTCGTCCGCGTTCTCGGCCAGGCCCTCGGTGCGGATAAAGTAGGCGGTGGGCTTCTGGTCGAGGTAGGCGCCCCCGGCGTTCTGGTTGTTGCGCGAGACGGCCTGGTACACCTGCTCGGTGGTGACATTGAGGGAGCGCAGGCGCGTGGGGTCGAGCCGGATTTCAAACTGCTTAAGCTGGCCGCCGAAGCTGGCCACGTCGGCCACGCCCGGGGTGCCCAGCAGCTGTCGGCGCACTATCCAGTCCTGAATCGTGCGCAGCTCGCGGGCGTCATACTTCTTCTCAAAGCCGGGCTTGGCGCGCACCAAGTACTGGTAGACTTCGCCCAGGCCGGTGCTGACCGGCGCCATTTCCGGCCGGCCGATGCTCTCGGGTATCTGGCTTTCGGCCTCGCGCAGGCGCTCCCCGACCTGCTGGCGGGCCCAGTAAATGTCAATCTTGTCCTCAAAGACGATGGTAACCACCGAGAGGCCGAAGCGGGAAAAGGAGCGCACTTCCTCCCGGCCGGGGATGGTGGCCAGGCTCTGCTCGACGGGAAAGGAAACGAGGCGCTCAATGTCGCTGGCGGCCAGCGAAGGGGCCACCGTGTAGACGACAATCTGGTTCGTGGTGATGTCGGGTACCGCGTCAATCGGCAGCCGGCTCAGCGAGTAGCCGCCCCAGGCCACCAGGGCCAGGGTCAGCATTCCGATAATGAGCTTATTATGAATGGAAAAATGAATCAGCCGGTCGAACATAGAGCCGCTGGGGGTAAGAAGCCTAACCATAGGAAAAGCTTTCCGGCCCGCGGAGACGCACCTCACCTGTAGGTGAAAGGCACGGCCCAACCGCACGGCGGCCCGCCCCGCGCAAAGCAGGGCCGGCGGCAGCAGCCGGAAAGAAACGGAAGGTTAGGCCCCCTGGGGCGGCTGCCACGGCGTGGCGAGGGGGCGCACGGGCAGGGCGTCGGGCCCGGCCGGAGCGTAGGCGTCCGCGCCCCACACGGGGGGAGCGGGTACATGGGCCAGCGCTACTGGCCGGCCCGCGAGCAGGACAGCACCAGGACAGCAGCTGCACTGGCACAGCGGCGAGCACCAGTCGATTTCGCCGGGCTCGTCGTGGCTGTGGCTTGCGCCAATCGCAAACGCGGCTTCGCTGCTGGTCGGCGGCACTTCGTCGGTGCAGGGCAGGCAGCCCAGCACGGCAAAGTAAAGCGCAAACAAGAGAGAGAAGAACCGCATGAAGCGCAAAGGTAGAAGGATTCCGCGGGGGCGCCGCCGGATAAACCGCGGGCGGCGGGCGGGAGTTCGCGGGCGGCTCGCTTACGCTTAACGACGATAAAGCCCGGCCTTGGAGATTGGCCGGGCTTTGACAAGCGAAATAAAGGCAGGGCTATACAGCCATGCTCATGCTGGCGCGGCAGGCTTCCTCGCAGCGGCGGCACGCCTCGGCGCACGCTTTACAGTGAGGCATGTGGGCAGCGTGCTTCTCACATTCGTCGCCACAGGCTTTACATAGTTCAACGCACTCCTTCAGCAGGTGGGCAGCGTGCTCGGAGCCGCGGGCTACCAAGCGGGCCGTGAGGGCGCAAATGTCAGCGCAGTCGCGGTCGAGGCTGATGCAGCGGACCATCATTTTCACGTCCTGCTCTTGCAGGGAGGCGGTGGCGCAGTGCTCGCAGGCGGCGATGCAGGCGTTGAGGGCATCGAGCAGTTGTTGGTTCTGGGTGTGCATGATACTAGAATTAAAAATGATTGAAAAAGAACTGTTTAGGGTGTACCCACTCCAGGGTGACCGGGTTTGGAAGAATCCGTCATAAATCCTACACAATTCGGTCGCCGATGCCGACGGGCCGAGTGTCCCCCCCCTATTTCTTCACCAGGGCCATGCCGCACTCAGGGCACTTGCCGGGCTTATCGCTGGCTACCTGCGGGTGCATAGGGCAGCTATAGGCGGCTGGAGCTGCATCCGTGCCCGCGCCGGTCGGCGTGGCCGTGCTGTCGGAGGATGCCGCCGGGGCGGTGGCAGTAGTGGCGGTGGCAGTAGTTTGGCCCGCCTTTTTTTGGTCAGAGCAGGCGGTGGTGGCAAAATAGAGGCTGGCCAGGGACAGGCCCGCAAGCAGGAGGTTTTTCATGAGTTTATGAAATAGGTTTGGTAAAAGAGGCGCTGAACCGCAGCGGCCAAACGGGTTTTGTATTCGGTATTAGGGGCAATTACATCTTCATATTGGGGGCCATCGCCGGCTTTTTCATGTCCATGCCCGCCATGGGGTCAGTGCCCTGGTAGAGCGCGTACTCGCTTTCCAGCAGGTACGCCCCGCTGACCACGACCTGCGCGCCGGCGGCCACACCGCCGGTAATGGCCACGCTCTCGTCGGTTTCGGCGCCCGTGGTGACTTTCAGCCGGCGGAAGCGGCCAGCGGCATCTACTTGCTGCCAGACGTAGCTGCCGCGGCTGTTGCGTAGCACCGCGTCCTGGGGCAGAGTCAGGACCTGGGCGGTGGCGGTGGTGCCCCGACTGGGCAGGCGCACGTTGGCCTGCATGCCCGGCTGCAGCCGCCCGCCGGGGTTGGCCAGCTGCACGCGCAGCAGCGTTACCTTGCTGTTGGCCTGCCGCTCGGGGCTGATAAAGACCACCCGGCCGGAGTAGGTATCGGGCAAGCCGACCACCTGCACCTGCACGGACTGGTCCATCCCGATGCCGCCCACTTCTTCGGGGTAGAGCTGGGCTTCCACCCAGACGGAGGCAAGGTTAGTGAGCGAGACCAGTGAAGTGCCCTCGCCGACGTACTGCCCTTCCGTCACGCCCACGGCCTGCACCAGGCCTGCCCGCGGGCTGTAAAAAGTCAGCGACGGGGTGGGCCGGCCCGTGGCGGCCAGGGTGCGCAGCTGCCCCTCGCTCAGGCCCAGCAGCCGTAGCCGCTGGCGGGCACTAGCCACCAGGCGGCCGTACTGATTTCCGCTTGCCCCCCCGGCCCGCTGCTGGGCCAGGCTGAGCAGGTACTCCTGCTGCAGGGCCTGCAGCTGCTCGCTGTAGATGGACACCAGCGGGGCGCCCGCGCGGATGCGCTCGCCGGTCTGGCGCACGAATAGCCGCTCGATGCGCCCGGCGACTCGGCTGCTGACCGTGCGGGTCTGGTTGGCGTCAGCCGTGACAGAGCCCGTAAGCACGGTGCTAACGCCTATTCCACTACCGCCAGAGCCAAGGGCAGCCACGCGGATGCCCGCCAGTTGCCGCTGTTGCTCACTAAGCGTAACCTCCGGCGCGGCGGCTCCCCCGGCCGGAATTGGGGCCGCTCGCGCGGCTTTGGTCGCCTTGACCAGGTCCATGCTGCAAATGGGGCACTTGCCGGGCTGCTCCCGGCTGATTTGCGGGTGCATGGGGCAGGTGTAGTGCGTGAGTGTGAGTGCCGCAGAGCCAGGTTTGGCCGCTACGGGCTGGGCAGGAGCCGCCTGCTTGGTTGCTTTGACCAAATCCATCGTGCAGATGGGGCATTTGCCCGGCTCGTCGCGCCCAATTTGCGGGTGCATCGGGCAGGTGAAGTAGGTGCTGGCACCGTCGTGGGCATGGGCATCCTCGGGTGCGGCTTGCTGGCAGGCACCGGCCCCGACGGCTAGCAGGCCGGCCAGCAGCACGAAGGTCAGCAGGCGGCCCCGGGTCCAGCAGGTGAGCAGGTCAAAAGGCTTATTCATCGCGGTAGTCGGTTTTAGCTGAGGTGCCGGCGGCAGGCGGAGCGGTCGTAGGGGTTCGAGCGGTTTGCACAAAGCCTTCACTATCCACCATAAATTGAGCGTTGGTGGCCACGGCGTCCTGCGCGCTGAGCCCTTGTAGAACCTGCACCCGTTCGGCGCTGCGCCGGCCGGTCTGCACCGGCACGGCCTGGAAGGCGCCGTTGCGGCGCACGAAGGCCACCTGACGGTTGCCCAGGTCTACCACGGCGGCCCGGGGCAGCCACAGCCCGCCCGTGGCCGGCACGTTCACGGTGCCCGTAAGCAGGGCGCCGCTGCGCAGCCGCTCGTTGGCATTATTCAGGTGCACCCGCACAGCCCCGGTGCGGGACCCTTCGCGGAAGATGGGCTCGATGAGGTCAATGCGAGCCATTACTGCCCGGGCCGGGTTGTTCTCCGGCAGCACCCGGATGGCCTGGCCCACCTGCAGGGCGGTCAGCTCGTCGGGCCGGGGCTCGAACACACCCCACACCTGCCGGGTGTTGACCACCCGAAACAAGGTCTGGCCAGCCGTGACGTACGCGCCTTCGGTGAGCGTGAGCCCGGATTCGACCGGCGAGGGGGCCGCGGCGGGGGCGCTGCTCATGGCCGGAGCGCTCCCACCCATGGAGTCACCTCCCCCACTGCCCATGCTGCCCCCAGCCGGAGCTGGTGGCGGTGGCAGGGCCGCCCCGGGCTGGGCGGGCTGCTCGACCACGTACCCCGTGTAGGGACTGTAGATGGCCACGCTGTAGGCGGGCTTGCGGGTGGCGATAGTCCGGTTGATTTGCGCGTCGGTTAAGCCCAGCAGGCGCAGCTTCTGGCGGGCGCCCCGCAGCAGGGTCTCATTTCCGGCGTCTTCAGTTAGGATGAAAATTAGCTCCTGCTGGGCCGTCACCAGCTCGGGGCTGTAGACTTCCAGCAGCTTCTGGCCCTTGGTCACGGGCTGGTAGTTGTAGCGCACGAGCAGCTTTTCAATGCGGCCGCCGAAGCGGGCGGCAATGACTTCGGTGCGGCGCGTGTCGTACTCCACCCGGCCGGCTAGCGTCAGCGTGAGGTCCGGGGCGCCGGCCGACGGGTACACTGTGGCCTGGGTAGAAACCACCGTGGCATCAGGTGACTTGAGCAGGTTTTGCAGGCTGCCGCTGGCCGGGGCCTGAGCGCCGCCAGCTTTTGATTTTTTTACCAGGGCCATGCCGCAAATGGGGCAGTCGCCGGCCTTATCCCGGATGATTTGCGGGTGCATGGGGCAGGTGTACACGTCCCCGGCGGCTTTGTGGTCGTGCGCTTCGCCCGCCTCAGAAACCTCGGTGCCGGCTGTCATCGCCGGCTTTTTGTCGGCCCCGCAGGCGCCGAGCAGCAGCGCCAGGGGTAGCACCACGAGTGCGAGCCGGGCCCGCGGCGGGCTATTGTTCCAGCTCTTTTTCATATGCGATTTGCTGGGTGAGTTGTTGTTGCAGGTTGTCGAGGTATTCGAGCCGGGTGCGCTTGAGCGCGGTCCAGGCTTCGAGCACCTGGAAGAGCTGGCCGGTGTTCTGCTCGTAAGCCAGCATGGTGGCCTGGTAGCTGCGGCGCAACGCCGGCAGGATGCGGCGCTCGAAGGCGCGGGTCTGCTCCCGGCGCAGCGTCAGGTCGGTTTGCAAGCTGGCCAGCCGTCCTGCGGCTTCGTTGAGCACGTCCTCGCGCTGCTTGCGCAGGGCCTGGGCCTCGAAGCCCAGCGCGGCGGTGTTAGCCCGGTACTCACGCGACGCCCAGGGTGCGAGCGGCAAGCTCACGGAGCCCATCAGGGTGAACTGGTTGGCCCCCGCGCCCAGGAAGGGCATGTGGTCGAACTGCACCCCAAAGTCGGGCAGCCGGCGGCTGGCTTCCAGGTTTTGGCTCAGGCGCACGGTCGTTAGGGCCCGGTCCAGGCTGCGGACGTCGCTGCGGCGGCCGGCCAGCGCGGCCGTGTCGGCCGGGGCCAGCGCCAGGGTCGTAGTCGCCAGCACGGCGGTGTCCACGGCAAAGGCCTCGCTGCGGGGCCGGTTCATGAGCGTGTTGAGCACGATGCGGTTTTGCGCGGCCAGGGCATCGGCCTGCCGGTGGTCGTTGAGGTGCATTTCCAGCCGGGCCTTGGCGTCGTAGATGCTGGGCAGCGTGGCCTGGTTGTAGGGATAGCGCGCCTCAGCCAGCTTGATGAGGAAGCGCAGCAGTTCCTCGTTCTCGTCGAGCACGGCCAGCTTTTTGGTGAGCACGGCTTGCCCGACGTACAGGGTTTTGGCCTGGGCCCGCAGCTGCACCAGCCGGTACTGCCGGTCGGCCAGCACCGAGGCCGACTGGCTGCTCAGGTATTCGCGCCGGGCGCGCTGCTTGGCTGGGTTGGGTATCATCTGCTCCACCGATACGATGGCCTGGCCCTGCAGCTGGTTGGGGCCGGCGGCGCCGTTCATACCGCTCAGCTCGCGGGCCTTGCGCTGGTTGTAGGGCGTCATCCACAGCCCGGCGCTGACCTTGGGGGCTTCCCAGCTGTTGTAGCCGGCCGCCGCCGCTTCCTTGGCCTGGGCCTGGTAGGCGTACTGCTGCACGGCCGGGTTGCGGCGCTCCAGGATTTGCAGCACCGAATCGAGCGGCAGCACGGGGCCGCCGGGGGCCGCCCCGTGCATGTCCTTGTTCATCTTTTGGCCGTGGGCCAGTTGCTGGCCCGCCGCCAGCAGGGCGGCGACCAGTAATAGATTAAGCCAGTAGTTCATGGATTGGCGATTAATGGGAAACTTCGAGCACATCGATTTTTCCGAATTTGCGCAGCTCGTATTCCTTGGTGTAGAGGAAGATGAGCGGCGTGACGAGCAGAATGTGGGTGGCCGAGGTGAACACCCCGCCTATCATGGGCAGCACAATGGGCAGCATCACGTCCGAGCCCGTGCCGGTGGCCCAGAGCACCGGCACCAGGCCGAACAAGGATACCGACACAGTCATCAGCTTGGGCCGCAGGCGCTTGGCCGCGCCGTGAAACACGGCCTCCTGCAGGTCTGCCTGGCTGATGGTCTCCCGCGAGTTGCCCTTCTCAGCCACCAGCCGCTGCATGGCGTCATTGAGGTAGATGACCATGATGACGCCCGTTTCCACGGCCAGCCCGAACAGGGCAATGAAGCCCACAGCCACGGCCACCGACAGATTCACGCCGTAGAAGTACACCATGTAGGCCCCGCCAATGAGCGCAAACGGGATGGTGATGAGGCTCATAAATGCTTCGCGCACCGAGTGAAAGGCGAAGTACAGCGCTCCGAAAATAACGATGAGCACCAGCGGCAGAATCAGTTTGAGCGTGCGCTGCGAGCTAATCAGGTTTTCGTACTGGCCGCTCCACTCCAGGTAGTAGCCTTGGGGCAGCTGCTTTTCCAAGCTCTGCAGCTTCTGCATGGCGTCGTTCACGGTGCTGCCCAGGTCGCGGCCGCGCACGTTGAAGAGGACCGCGCCCCGGAGTTGGGCGTTTTCCGAGCTTATCATGGGTGGGCCTTCGGCGTAGCGGATGGTGGTGACGGCCGAGAGCGGCACCGGGCCGAAACTGGCGCTCTGGATGGGGATGCGCTTGAGGTCAGCTAGGCTGTTGCGGTAGTCCTGGGCCAGGCGCACGTTGATGGCGAAGCGGCGCCGGCCCTCCACGGTGCTGGCTATGGGCGCCCCGCCGATGGCCGATTCCACCACCTCGTTCACCTGGTCCACGGTGAGACCGTAGCGTGCCAGCTCGGGGCGGTTCATCTCGATTTCGAGGTACTTGCCGCCCGTCACAGGCTCCACGTACAGGTCTTCCACGCCGGGCACCCCTTTTAGGGCCGCGTTCACCCGGTTGGACAGCTCGTTGATGGTGCTCAGGTTCTGGCCGTACACCTTCACGCCCACGTCGGTGCGGATGCCGGTGCTCAGCATGTTGATGCGGTTGATGATGGGCTGGGTCCAGCCATTGACCACGCCCGGAATCTGCAGCTTGCCGTTCATCTCCTCAATGAGCTTGGCCTTGGTCATGCCCGCCCGCCACTGCTCGCGGGGCTTGAGCAGGATGATGGTTTCAATCATGTTGATGGGCGAGTTGTCGGTGGCCGAGCTGGCCCGGCCGGCCTTGCCAAGCACGCTCAGCACCTCGGGCACCTGCTTGATAATCTTGTCCTGCACCTGCAGGATGCGCTTCATCTCCGTGTTCGACACGTCGGGCTGGGCCACGGGCATGAAGAGAATGGAGCCCTCGTTGAGCGGGGGCATGAACTCGGTGCCCAAACTCATCACCAGCGGAATGCTGACGAGCAGCGCCAGCACGTTGATGGCCAGCGTGGTTTTGCGCCAGCGCATCACCCAGTGCAGCATGGGCGAGTAGATGCGCTCCAGGAAGCGGTTGAGCGGGTTTTGCTCCTCGGTTTTGAACTTGCCCTTCAGGAAGAACGAGATGAGCACCGGGGCCAACGTCACGGCCAGGATGGCGTCGATGATGAGGATGAAGCTCTTGGTCCAGGCCAGCGGGTGGAACAGCTTGCCCTCCTGCCCGGTGAGCAGGAACACCGGGAAAAAGGAGGTGACGATGATGATGGTCGAAAAGAAGATGCCCCGCGACACCTGCTTGCTGGACGACTCGATGATGTCGAGCCGCTTTTGGTTATCCATGGGTGACGGGTGTGGAGGTGGGAGAAACCGCGGCCGGCGTGGCGGCGGTGGGGGTGCCCGGGGGGGGCGGCGCGGCGCCCGCCGGGGTTGCCCCCCCCGCCCCCCCCTGGGTCTCGGGCAGGCTGCGGTAAGCATTTTCGGTCATCACGATGCCGTTGTCGACGATGACGCCGATGGCCAGGGCGATGCCGGTGAGCGACATGATGTTAGAAGAAATGTCGAAGACGTTGAGCAGGATGAAGCTCGTGGCGATGGTAATCGGAATCTGAATCAGGATGCTCAGCGCGCTACGCCAGTGGAAGAGGAACAGCAGCACCACTAACGACACGACCACCATTTCTTCAATCAGCGTGTGCTTGATGGAGTCCACCGAGTCCTGAATCAGCCCGCTGCGGTCGTACACCAGCTGGAACGACACGCCCGGGGGCAGGCCGGCCCGGATTTGCTCCATCTTGGCCTTGACCCGCTTTATCATCGCGTCGGCGTTTTCGCCGTAGCGCATCACCACGATGCCGCCCACGGCCTCGCCCTCGCCGTTGAGGTCCATGATGCCCAGGCGGGCCTCGCCCGTCATCTGCACCGTGGCCACGTCCTTGATGCGCACCGGCGTGGTGCCCCGGGTGACGACAGGCACGTTTTCCAGCGTGGCCATATCCTGGATGTAGCCCGTCGTTTTGATGATGTAGCCTACGCCCGACTGCTCGAACTTGCGCCCGCCGGCTTCGTTGTTGTTGCTGCGCACCGCCGCCAGCACCTGCGGCAGCGTGAGGCCGTAGTAGGTCATCTTGGTGGGGTCCACCGTCACCTGGTACTGCTTCTGAAAGCCGCCGAAGCTGGCCACCTCGCTCACGCCGGGCACGTTTTGCAGGCCGAATTTCACGTACCAGTCCTGCAGGGCGCGCTGCTCGCCCAGGTCCATGCCCGGGGCCTTGAGCGTGTACCAGAGCACGTGGCCCACGCCGGTGCCGTCCGGTCCCAGGGTGGGCGTCACGCCCGCCGGCAGCAGGCGCTGGGCGTAGTTCAGGCGCTCCAACACCCGCTCGCGGGCCCAGTAGATGTCGGCGTCGTCCTCGAAAATCAGGAACACGAAGCTCATGCCGAACATGGACGTGCCGCGCACGGACTTCACCTTGGGCAGGCCCTGCATGTTGGTCACCAGCGGGTAGGTCACCTGGTCCTCCAGAATCTGGGGGCTGCGGCCCATCCACTCGGTGAAGACGATGACCTGGTTTTCGGATAGGTCGGGAATGGCGTCGATTTTACTTTCGCGCACCGAGTACGCGCCCCAGGCAAACAGCCCGGCGGCCAGCAGCAGCACGAGGTAGCGGTTCCGCAGGGAAAGGGAAATAAGTCGCTCAATCATAAGCTGATTAGCCGCAAGAAGATGGAAAGGCAGTGCCATGCCGGAAACCCCGGAGCGGGGACATCGGCGGACCGGAAGCCTGAATGTGGGGGCCGGCTGCTCGGCAGCGGGCAAGCCAAAAAGCCCCGCGGCCAACTGGCCGGGGGAAACGAAAAGCAACCCGAGCGCTAAATCAATAAGGCGTGCCCACGCACGTAGGCGGGGCACTCGGGCGGCGGGGCCGCGTGCGCCAGCAGTTCGCTCGCGGGCTCATCCGCCGGATAGGCTAGTTGCGCGAGCTGCCACACCAGTTGCAGCACGGCCGGTGCCGGGGTTACATCGGGGGCCTGCAGCAGGAAATGATGACTAGCCGTCAGCTTGAGGTCTTTGGCGGCGCTGACGACTTCCTGGTCGTGGCAGCAGCCGCAGTCCCGTGCGCCCGTGTCCTGGCAACAGCAGTGCTTGTCGGCGTCGGGCATGACCGTAACCGCCGTCAGGGCCTGCCCACAGAAGTGCATGCTGTACACCAGCCCGGGGCTGGACAGCAGGTAGCTAAAGAGCAGAAACAGGCTGACGTAGCGTTTCACTAAGGGTATAGACACGAGAAGTAAGCAAGCCTTACAAAGTTACGTGGGCAGCGCAGGCAAAGGTTTTACAGAATACGGCCTGGGGGTTGCACAATTTCCACCTTACGGCCGCCACTCCGCACTATTGCGTGCTTTGAAAATGGGTTACCCATGAAATTGCCGCGGGCAATTTCATGGGTAACTAGCAGCACCCGCAGGCACCTATGCCCTGCTCCTGAATGGGCGGGCAGGGCACGGAGCCGTAGGAGCAGTACACGCAGCAGTCGCCGGCCAGAGGTTTGAGAAGGGTGTGACAGCTGGTGCACTCGTAGAACCACTGGCAGGCAATAGTGGGCATCTGCTCGGCCTGCGCGTGCTGGCAGACGGGGCAAGTGAGCACGGAGGTGAGGGTGACGGGTTGGGTCGGCGTCATGAGCGGCGGTTAGCGGGTGGGGTTCTGGACGTGGTAGCCGGTGCTGTTGATGGCGCTTTCGACTTGGGCCGGTTGGGCATGGGCAGCATCGAAACGTACTTGGGCGGTGGCCTTATCGTAGGAGACAGCCACGGATTGGACGCCGGGCACTTGCTGCACGGCACTCTCGACGTGGCGGGCGCAGGCCTCGCAGGTCATGCCCTGGATGCGGTAAGTGCGAGTTTGCCAGACGGGGGCGGCGCCGGTGGTGCTGGCCACGGGGGCGCTGGACTTAGCCGTGGGGTACAGCGCGGCGCCGTAGTAGGGAAAAGCCAGCAACAGGGCGGCGAGGACGGTAACGGACGCCAGAAAGCCCGTAGACTGCATGACGGAGCGCCGGGCGGGCACGGCGCAGCAGTCGACCGCGGCTGGCACCGGGCGCAGCTGGCGGTACCAGGTGAAGCCGAACACGGCCACGGTGAGGGCCACCAGATAGTGGCGGTAGGGTTCGAGCCAGACGAAGGAGCTGGCGGCGCCGCCGAGTCCGCCGACCACGGCCAGCAGGGGGGTGATGCAGCAGAGCGATGCGGCCAGCGCGGCGAGCAGGCCGGCGCCAAACAACGACTTAGAGGGCTGGGCGGGGGCATTGCTCATGAAGTCAGTTCGGGTTGGGCGGTGGTGAGGCGGGCCAGCAGGGGCT
>CAXUEM010000008.1:0-3604 GCA_964249885.1 uncultured Hymenobacter sp.
GCTTCGGGGTTGGCGGCCGCGTCATCGTCGGCGGGCAGGGTTTTAAGGCGCTGCCGGGCGGCCTCGACTATCTCGGCCACCGGGAATTTATTGTCGATGATGGAGTTGAGCGTGCCGCGGGCCTGGAAAATCTCGCCCTGGGCGGCGTAAATCTCGGCCACCAGCAAAAAGGCCCGGCCCTGCCAGAGCTCGTAGTTGGCGTAGTTGCTGTTTACTTTCAGCGCCTCGGCCAGAGCCTCGGCATACTTTTTCTGCTCAAACAGCGCCTGCCCCAGCAGGTACTGGGCTTCGGCGCCGTTAACGTCGGCGGGCGCGGCGGCTACCGTGGCGCGCAGCTCGGTCACGGCCTGGTCGAGGTTGTTTTGGCGCAGGCTGGCCTTACCCAGGTAGAGCAGGGCGGCGTTGGTGGCGTTGGCGGTGGCGCCGGCCAGGCCGCGCAGTTCCTCGGCCACGCGCCGGGTGGCAGCAAAGTCGCCGCTTTCGTAGGTGGCGCGCAGCAGGCCGAGGGTAGCCGTTGCTACTTCGCGGCGGTTGGCGCTGGCCGTTTTCAGGCGCTGGTAGTACTTAATGGCCTCGGGGTAGTTTTTGGCTTCAAACTCCAAATCGGCCACCCGGCCCGCGGCGCGGTTCACGAACTCACTTTTGCCTTCCTCGACCACGGCGCGCAGCCGGGGCAGGGCCTCGCTGCGGTTGCCGGTTTTCAGGTAGGAGTCGGCCAGAAAGTAGCGGGCGTCGGGGCCCAGGGCGCTGCTGGGGTACTGGCTCAGGAAGCTTTGCAGGCGGGTCAGGGCCAGCGGGTACTTCTCGGCCAGGTACAGGCTTTTGGCGGCTTCGAACTCCACGCTCTCGGTGGCGCGGCTGTTAGGGTTCTGCTGCTTGAACTGGCTCAGGGCCTGGTCGAACTCCTCGGTGCGGCCCAGCGCGGCCAGGCTTTCCTGCAGCGAGTAAATGGCCTGCGCCGCCGATTCGGAGCGCGGGAAGTCGGTGAGAATGCGCTGGAAGTCGGCCACCGCCTTGTCGTGCTGCTCCAGGTTGGCGTAGCTCACGCCGCGCTTCTGCAGGGCGGCCGGCACCAGCGCGGCGCCGGGCCGGTTGTCAATCAGGCGCGAGAAGCCCGCGGCGGCGGGGCCGTAGTCGCCGGCCTCAAAATCAAGCTGGGCCTGCTGGTAGACGGCCTGCTCGGCGTAGCGCGAGCCGGGGGTGGTTCTGAGCAGCGCGGCCAGGGTTTTGCCGGCCTCGTCGCGGCGGCCCAGCGCGCCCAGGGTCACGCCCTTCTGGTAGTAGGCGTAGTCTTTGTCGGCAGCGTTGGCCTGAATGACCTTGTCGTACAAATCCAGCGCCGAGGTATAGCTTTTGGCCACGTAGTAGGTGTCGGCCAGGCGCAGGGTGGCGTCGTAGTAGTTCGGGTCCGAGGGCTTGGCGTCGGCATCGCTCAGAAAGGCCTGAAACTGGGGCCGGGCGCGCTCATACTGCCGGGTGTTGTAGTAGGCGTAGCCCAGGCCGTAGCGCGCTTTCTGCTCAAAATCAGCTTCTTCCGGGCTCACGCCGCCGCGGCGGGCGTCGCGGGCGGCGGCCACGTAAGCCGCAATGGCCTCGGGGTAGCGCTGGCCCACAGAGTAGATTTCGCCGCGCAAAACCTGGGCCGCGGCCCGCAGCGCATCATCCTGCGGGTAGTTCAGGCTCTTGTCTAGCAGGGGCAGCGCCTCGGCGTACTGGCCGTCGTTGTAGAGGCTGGCGGCCTGGGCGTAGGCCACGCGCTGGTAGGTGCCGTTGAGCTTGTCGCTGCGCTCATTGCCCAGGCTTTCGAGGTAGCTCAGGGCCTGCTGGTAGTCGGTGGATGACAAAAAGCTGGTGCTCAGCAGCTCATCCACGGCCGGCTGATTTTTCGAGCGCGGGTACTTTTTCTGAAAGTCGCGCAGCGCGGCAATAACCTCGGGCAAGTTGCCCAGCTCGTAGTGCACCTGCCCGAGCTTAAGCGTGGCCTGCTCGGCGATGGCGCGCTCCTGGGTGCTCTGGCGGGCCGCATCAAACGCGGCCAGCGCGTAGGGCTTCTGGTCGGTTTGCAGGTAGCTCAGGCCCAAATGATACGCGGCATTCTGGCCCAGCGAATCGCGGCGGGCGGCCACGGGCTTGAGCGCGGCAATAGCGCCCTTGAAGTCGCCGGTTTTGTAATTGGCAAACCCGATTTTGTACTGCAGGGCCGGCTCTATCTTCTTCTTGCCGGTCGCGTACCGGTCGAAGTAGCCGGCGGCTTCCTTATAGTCCTGCTTCTGATAGTAGGCGTCGCCGACCAGCAGCTGGATTTCGTCGGCGTTCTGGGGCGGCGGGGTGGCTTTCAGGGCCTGGGCGGCGTAGCTTATCAGCCCGTCGTAGTTGCCCTCCTTGTAGTAAATCTGGGCCATGATGGCCGGCACCACGGGCTTATAGGCGTCGTTCTGCTCGGCCACGCTCAGGTCCTGGCGGGCGGCGGCGTAGTCGCCGGCGCGGTAGGCCAGGTAGCCGGCGTAGTAGGAGCTGGCGTAGCGGTACTGGCTCGGGGCCTGCTTGTTGCGGTCGAACAAGAGCCGGGCCTTGGCGTAGTCTTTCTGCTCGAAGTAGCTGTAAGCCAGCTTGAAATCCGATTCGGCGCGCTGGGCGGCGCTCAGGTTGCCCGGGGCCACGCGCTGGAAGTAGGCCACCGCCTGCGGGTAGTTTTTCTGGTCGAAGTAGAACTTGGCCAGCTCGAAGTAGGCCAGGGCCGCGCGCGGGTGCACCGGGTGGCGCTGGGCAAAGTCCAGAATGGCACCCTCGGCGCCGGGGTGCTGCAGGTAAAGGCCGGCCACGGCGTCGTAGTACTCGGCATTGGCGGTGCGCTCGCGGCGGTCGTCGCCGGCGCCGGGCGCGAAGTCCGTGCGGCGTCCGCTCAAATCCAGGTAGCGGCGGAAGCTCTGCTGGGCCGCACCGTACTGCCCGCGGTCGAACAGGTCGAGGCCTTCGAGAAAAAACCGCTCGTCGCTCTGAAACGCCTGGCTTTGCTGAGCTTGGGCGACCGGCGGCTGGGCGGCGGCCAGCGCGGTGGTTATCGAAGTAGCTAGTGCCAGCCGGGGAAATAGCTTCATGCAAAGAGGATAAGGCTAGAGAATAAGGCTGCCGGTAGAGCGCGGCCGCGCAAGGTCAAAAGTAGCGAAAATAGGGTGGGGGGTTGCGCCGGAACGCGGCAGCAGGTACTGCGCAGCCAAGCTGACGCGGGGCGCTGAGCGCCAGGCCGGAGCCAGCAGGGGGTCTTAGGCAGACAGCCGGCTCGCCGGACTTACGCCACTGCCCCCACCGGCACCGGGTGCAAAATGCGCCAGACCAACTCGCGCAGAATTTCCTCCTCATCTAAGCTACCGCTGGCGATGCCCTTGCTTTGCGCATCGGCCCGGCGCAGCAAGTGGATGATATCCAGGGTGCGGGCCGGCGGGTAGGCGCGCAGGGCCAGCTGGTAGTCGCGCTGGGCAAAGGAGTTCATGATGCCGAGCTTCTTGTACTCGGCATCGGGGGTGTTCGGGCCGGCCTGGTGCAAGACCAGCAGCTTGGTGAAAAAGCCGAACAGCAGGGTCAGGTTGGGGATGAGCGGGTTGGC
>CAXUEM010000008.1:3614-5776 GCA_964249885.1 uncultured Hymenobacter sp.
GCCTTGAGCACGTCGCGCTGGGCCAGCGCCCGCTGCAGCTCGAAGATGATGTAGTCCTTGCTGATGCCCACCAGCCGCTGCACCAGGTCCTCGTCGATGGTCTGGCCGGGCTTGACGTTGAGCAGCAGCTTGTCGATTTCATTGGTCAGGCGGCTCAGGTCGGTGCCAATGTACTCGGCCAGCAGGGCGGTGGCCTGGGCGGAAATCTGCTGGCCGCGGCTGCGCACGTAGCCCGTCAGCCACTGGGGCACCTGGTTGTCGTAGAGCTTTTTGCTCGTCATCAGCACGGCTTTCTCGGCCAGCAGCTTGCCGAGCTTCTTGCGGGTGTCGAGCGTTTTGTGCTTGTAGCAGAACACGAGCACGGTGCTCGGCAGCGGGTTTTTGAGGTAGCCTTCGAGGTAGGGCCAGGCTTTCTCCTGCTCCAGGTCGGCCACGTTCTGGGCTTCCTTCACAATGACCACGGTGCGCTCGGCCATCATCGGAAACCGCTTGGCCTGGCCCAGGATGGTGGCTACGTCCACGTCCTTGCCATAAAGTACGAGCTGGTTGAAGGCGCGGTCGGGCTCGGGCAGCACCGATTTTTCCAGCGCGTCGGCCACGCGGTCCACGTAGTAGGGCTCGTCGCCCTGCAAAAAATACACCGGCTGGAAGGCTCGCTGGGCCAGCTGTTTCAGCACCGCGTCGGCGTCAAGTAAGGGCATGGGGAAGAAAGGATGGGTGGCCGCGGTCGGGCCGCAAAATTAGGCCCCGCCGGCGGGCGGCCCTACCTTTGCGGCCCGTTTTATATCGCCGATGCCGGGCGGCTCCGGCCCTTTCTTCGCCCTCTCCCACATTATGGACCTGATTCAAGAACTGACCTGGCGCGGCATGTACCACGACGCCATGCCCGGCACGGCCGAACACCTGGCCGCCCACGCGCCCGTGACGGGCTACATCGGCTTCGACCCCACGGCCGCCTCGCTGCACATCGGCAACCTGGCCACCATCATGCTGCTGGTGCACCTGCAGCGCGCCGGCCACCGCCCCGTGGCCCTGGTAGGCGGCGCCACCGGCATGATAGGCGACCCCAGCGGCAAATCCGCCGAGCGCAACCTGCTGGACGAAAACACGTTGCGCGCCAACCAAGCCAGCATTCGGGCCCAGCTGGAGAAATTTCTGGTCTTCGACGACTCCGAGACCGGCGCGCTGGTCGTCAACAACTACGACTGGTTCAAGGACTTCGGTTTTCTGCAATTTCTGCGCGAAGTTGGTAAGCATCTGACGGTGAACTACATGATGGCCAAGGACTCGGTGAAGCGCCGCATCAATCCTGAAGAAGGCAGCGCCAGCGACGGCATCAGCTACACCGAGTTCAGCTACCAACTGCTGCAGGGCTACGACTTCGTGCACCTGCACCGCACCCTGGGCTGCACCCTGCAGATGGGCGCCTCCGACCAGTGGGGCAACATCACGACCGGCACCGAGTTGATTCGGCGCATGGGTGGCACCGATGAGGCCAGCGGCGCGCCCGCCGCCAAGGCCTACGCCCTCACCGGGCAGCTCATCACCAAGGCCGACGGCACCAAATACGGCAAGTCGGAAACCGGCACCGTCTGGCTCGACCCGGCGCTGACCTCGCCTTATCAGTTCTACCAGTTTTTCCTCAACGCCGCCGACGCCGACGTGCCCCGCCTTATCCGCGTCTTCACCCTGCTTTCCGAGTCCGAAATTGAAGCCCTGGAAGCCGAGCACGCCCAGGCCCCCCATCTGCGGACCCTCCAGAAAGCCCTGGCCCGCGACGTTACGGCCCGCGTGCACGCGCCCGCGGCGGCCGAAGCGGCCATTGCGGCCTCGCAGGTGCTCTTCGGCGGCGGCGACCTCGCGGCGCTCGACGAACCCACCCTGCTGGACGTCTTCGCCGGCGTGCCCCACCTGACTGTGCTGCGCGCTGACCTCACGGGCCTTGACGCGGCCACCCTACTCAGCGAGGCCACCGGTAAGCAGATTCTGCCCTCCAAAGGCGAGGCCCGCAAGCTCATTCAGAACGGCGGCATCAGCATCAACCAGGAAAAAGTGGCAGCCGCCGACGCGCCGGTGGCGGGCTTCCCTCTGCTGCACGACAAGTACCTGGTGATAAAGAAGGGCCGCAATTACTTCCTGGTGGAGTTGACATAGGCCCGCCC
>CAXUEM010000008.1:5786-17640 GCA_964249885.1 uncultured Hymenobacter sp.
CCCTGCTGGTATGCCAGCAGGGCCTTTTACCTGACAAAATCCGGCCAACTCCGAAGAGCCCGCCGGAATCCGTGGTCTTACTTCTTCTTGGCCGGAGCGGCTTTCTTGGCTGCGCCGCCAGCGGCCGCGCCCGACGCCTTCTTGGCGGCACCGCCCGCGGCTTTGGCACCACCTTCGGCGCCGGTGCTGGCCGACGAGTTCTTCATGTTCTGCACTTCCAGACGGAACTCCTGGGCCATGTTTTTCAGGTCCTGCATGCCTTTGCGGACGCGGGTACCGGCGGCGGCGTTCTTCTTGTCGTAGAACTTCTCGAAGTCGTCTTCCATCGACATCACCAGGTCTTTCAGCTTGCTAAAATTGTTCATGTGAACGGGGGTTGGAGGGGTGAAAAAAGGGTTTGAACGGCCCTAATATACAGGGAATTTAAATGCAAGCAACTTTTCAGAAACTTTTAAAAGGCCGTTTCCCGGCTCCCAGGCCGGTTTTACTCTTCCCAAATGCGGTTTCGGTTTTTTCGCTCACCCCCGGCTGCCTGGCTAAAGTGCAAAAAACAGCGCCGGCTTTTCGGGCGAAAAGCCGGCGCTGGCTTGCTGCAAGCTGCGTTTAAAGCTCCGCTACGCGGCGGCGGGCGCTTTGCTGTACAAGCCTTTATCGAGCTTGGAGGCTACGGCCTCGAAGGCGCGGATGGTCTGGTCCACATCGGAGAGCGTGTGCACGGCCGTGGGTATCAGGCGCAGCATGATGACGCCCTTGGGCACGACCGGATACACCACGATAGAGCAGAAAATGCCGTGATTCTCACGTAAATCAAAGGTCAGGGCCGTGGCGTCGGGAATTTCGCCGTTCAGGAACACCGGCGTCACCGGCGACTCGGTAGTGCCGATGTTGAAGCCTTTCTCGCGCAGGCCGCCCTGCAGGGCGCGCACCACGGTCCAGAGGCTTTCGCGCAGCTCGGGCTGGGTGCGCATAAGTTCCAACCGCTTTAGCGCGCCCACTACCAGCGGCATGGGCAGGGATTTGGCGAAAATCTGGCTGCGCATGTTGTAGCGCAAATATTCAATTGCGCTTTCCGGCCCCGCCACGAAGGCCCCGATGCTGGCCATGCTCTTGGCGAAGGTGTAAAAAATCAGGTCCACGCCCTCCGTAACGCCCAAATGCTCCGCCGTGCCGGCCCCCGTGGGCCCCATCGTGCCGAAGCCGTGGGCGTCGTCGACGAAGAGGCGGAACTGGTATTTTTCCTTCAGCGCCACAATTTCGCGCAGCTTGCCCAGGTTGCCCGACATGCCAAACATGCCCTCGGTAATGACCAGGATGCCGCCGCCGGTTTCGTCGGTGAGGCGCTTGGCGCGGGCCAGCTGCTTTTCCAGGTTCTCGATGTCGTTGTGCGGAAACACGAACCGCTTGCCCTGGTGCAGGCGCACGCCGTCGATGATGCAGGCGTGCGACTCAGCGTCGTAGACGATGGCGTCGTGGCGGCTCACCAGCGCGTCGATGATGCTCACCACGCCCTGGTAGCCGAAGTTGAGCAGCAGGGCGGCGGGCTTGTGCACGAAGTCGGCCAGCTCTTCTTCCAGCTGCTCGTGCAGGTTGGAGTTGCCGCTCATGATGCGGGCGCCCATGGGATAGGCCATGCCGAAGTCGGTGGCGCCATCGATGTCGGCCTGCCGCACTTCGGGGTGGTTCGCCAGGCCCAGGTAGTTGTTCAGGCTCCAGGTCAGCACTTCCTTGCCCCGGAACGTCATGCGGGGCTTAATCTGGCCTTCGAGCTTGGGAAACGTGAAATAGCCGTGGGCGTAGTGCGAGTGCGAGCCCAGCGGGCCGCGGTTGGCCGAAATCCGGTCGAAAATATCCACTGAAAAAGTCGGTGATAGAGTGAGGGTAAGGCCCGAAAACAAGGGCGGCCGGGGGTTGGTTCGGCGCCCCGGCCGCCGCGGGTCAAGGGCCCGTTCGCAAAGGTAGCCCCGGCGCGGCCGAAGTGCATAATTTCGGCTTGCCCTCCATCCTACCCCCTGCTGGCCCGGGCGCGGGCTGCGGTTTGGGGCTTTCTTTGTGCTTTGCTAAATATTGACGCAGATATCAGGCCGTCATGCTGAGCGCAGCGGAGCGGAGTCGAAGCATCTCTACCGCTGGCTAACTCAATCGTTGTTAACCGTGGATTACTTGCGCGGTAGAGATGCTTCGACTCCGCTGCGCTGCGCTCAGCATGACGGTCATTTGTGCCACCTCTGCCCCTCTCTCCCACCACATGAAAAAAATCACCAAGCTGCTCGTTGCCAACCGCGGCGAAATTGCCCTGCGCGTGCTGCGCTCGGCCAAGGAAATGGGCCTGCAAACCGTGGCCATCTACTCCGAGGCCGACCGCAACGCCCTGCACGTGCGCTACGCCGACGAGGCCGTGTGCGTGGGTCCGCCGGCTTCCAAGGACTCGTATTTGCGCGGCGACAAGATTCTGGAAGTTTGTAAAAAGCTCGGCGTCGATGCCATTCACCCTGGCTACGGCTTTCTCTCAGAGAATGCCGGCTTTGCCCGGGCCGTGCGCGAAGCCGGGCTCATTTTCGTCGGCCCCAGCCCCGAGGCCATGGAAATTATGGGCGACAAGCTCTCGGCCAAGCAGGCCGTCAAAGCCTATAACATTCCGCTCGTGCCGGGCACGGCCGAGGCCATCTCGGATGTAGCTGAGGCCAAGCGCATTGCCGAGGAAGTCGGCTTCCCGATTCTGATTAAAGCCTCAGCCGGCGGCGGCGGCAAGGGCATGCGACTAGTGAATAATTCGGCCGAGTTTGAGGAGCAGATGCAGCTGGCCATCAACGAGGCCGTCTCGGCCTTCGGCGACGGGGCCGTGTTCATCGAGAAGTTCGTGACTGGCCCGCGCCACATCGAAATTCAGGTTTTAGGCGACGAGCACGGCCACATCGTGCACCTGTTTGAGCGCGAGTGCAGCATTCAGCGCCGCCACCAGAAAGTTATTGAGGAAGCGCCCTCCTCGGTGCTCACGCCCGAGCTGCGCGCCCGCATGGGCCAGTGCGCCGTCGATGTGGCTCGCGCCTGCAACTACACCGGCGCCGGCACCGTGGAGTTTCTGCTCGATGACAAGCACAACTTCTACTTCCTGGAGATGAACACCCGCCTGCAGGTCGAGCACCCCGTGACGGAGTACATCACGGGTCTGGACTTGGTGAAGGAGCAAATCCGCGTCGCCGAGGGCCAGCCGCTGCCCTTCCAGCAGGGGGACCTGGCCATCAACGGCCACGCCCTGGAGCTGCGCGTGTACGCCGAAGACCCGCAAAACAACTTCCTGCCCGACATCGGCCGCCTGCAAACCTACGTGCGCCCCCAGGGCCCCGGCGTGCGCGTCGACGACGGCTTCGAGCAGGGCATGGACATCCCGATTTACTACGACCCGATGATTGCCAAGCTGGTAACGCACGGCGCCACCCGGGCCGAGGCCATTGCCCGCATGCTGCGCGCCATCGAGGAGTACCAGATTACGGGCATCACCACCACGCTGGGCTTCGGCGCCTACGTGCTGCGCCACCCCGCCTTCGTGAGCGGCGACTTTGACACCAACTTCATTCGCGACCATTTCACGCCCGCTCATTTAGCTTCGCCGGCGCCGGATGAGGCCACGGCCAAGGTAGCCGCCGCGCTGGGCGCGATGCTGCTGAGCGAGAAGAAGCCCAAGGTGGCGGTAGCAACGGCCGAGACGGCCACTCCTTCATCAGGCTGGCGGCGGAATCGGCTGGCGGCACAGTAAGTATACGCCATTCAAGTGTTGGCAAGGGTCTGCTTTAGTGAAGCAGACCCTTTTTGCGGGGTTTGATAATGCCTTCGCCTGCACGTTGCAATCAGCGCGTTTGGCTGCTACTCCGGTTCAATCGCCTTAATCCGCAGGTCAAACGTAAAATCCTCCCAACCCACAATCCGAATCTGCCCAAAATCCGGGTGGCGGGTATTAAGCACGTAGTTGTACTCCTGCACAATAATAGAGGACGGCACCCGCAGCACGGCGGCCGTCTGGCGCTCATACCAGGCGGCGCTCAGCGGCTGGCAGCGCGCGTAGTGGCGCGGCAGCTGCCAGTCGGGCGGCAGCTCTTCCAGGGGTAATTCCTCCACGGTCAGCGTATCGGGAATGGCTATGCGCAGGACCTTGAAAAGACTGTTAAGCCCCTCGCCGCTGCGGTGCACCACGTTTTCGAGGCAGGCCAGGGCCCGGCTGCCGGCGGTGTAGATAACGAGCTGGCCGCGCCGGTTCCAGCGGCCGGGGTTGCCGGAGGCCACCAGCTCAGCGGCGTACTTGGCCAGGCAGATACGATATACTTCCACGGGACGGGCGCGGCTTAGGCGAAGTCGCCGTGGGCAATGCGGCTTACTTCATCGGCCACCAGGTCGATGCCGCCGCTGGTTTCCAGCAGGGCCAGCGGGGCCTGCTGGTCAAGGCCGTAGGCCGGTTTGTCGAGCCAGCGCCGGAAGGCGGCCGGGCTGCCGAACACTTCCCCCCCCTGCTGGGCCAGGGCCAGCAGCTTGAGCACCTGCTCGCTGGCGGCCGGCCCCAGGCGCTTCTTGCCCTGCCGGTAGGTGCGCAGGGTTTTGGTGGTGGTGTGCAGCAGATTGGCCAGCTCATCGGCGCTGAACTGCAGCAGCGTGGCCACATCGAAGGCGGTTTTGGCCAGCACCCCGGTGCGGGCCTTCATCACCAGGGTGAAGGCATCGGCCGCAATGGTGGTCTGCAAGTCGAGCAGGGCCGGCGAATAAACCGCCGTAGCGGGAGTGGCAGCAGTGATGGCCATAAAGAAAATGGGAAAGGCGGCCCAAAGATTGGAATATTTTCCTTAGAAACGGGAAATACTTCCTTTCGTTCCCCTGTCGCTGTTTCCACCACCTGCTGGCCGCTGCCCTACAGCAAGTCGCCTACTTCCCGCACGCCTACCGGCCGGTGCACCGTAAAGCCCTCGCCAAACTCGGCGCCAATCAGGTGGCCCACGTCGCGGCCGCGCGCTTCCAGAAACTGGCTGAAGGCCTGCGAGGTCAGATAGGTTTCGGGCTCCTGGCTTTCGGGATTGAAAAACTGGCTTTTGTAGGCCTGAATGGACGCCCACTTGCCGGCCCAGTGCGCCGTGATATCGACCACAAAAGCGGGCGTGATGTACTGGTCCTGGATGTAATGGTACAGGTTGGCGGGGCGCCAGGGCTGCTGGGGCTGGCCGTCGTCGCCGAGGGTTTCTATCATGCGCAGGCCGGCCAGAAAGCAGGCATCGCGGGCCAGCTCAGCGGCGCGGCCGTGGTCGGGGTGCCGGTCGTGGATGGCGTTGGCCAGCACCACGTCGGGCTGGTAGCGCCGGATGGCCTGAATCAGCGGCAGCTGGTGCTCGCGCTCGTTGCAGAAAAAGCCGTCGGGCAGGCCCAGGTTTTCACGGACGCTCAACCCCAGCACTTCGGCGGCGGCGGCGGCTTCGGCGGCGCGGATGGCGGGTGTGCCGCGGGTGCCCAGCTCGCCGCGGGTGAAATCGACGATGCCAATTTTCTTTCCCCGGCTGGCCGCCGCCAGCAGGGTGCCGGCGCAGGACATTTCCACGTCGTCGGGGTGGGCGCCCAGGGCCAGGATGTCTAATTTAATCACAGGTGGTGCAGATTAAGGGAGATAACGCAGATGACGTTCTGCTGTAAGATGATGATGGACCACACAGGAAGAAATTGGTGCGTCAGCTGTCAAGACATTATCCGACGGCAGCACGTCATCTGCGTCGTCTCGATTCATCTGCACCATCTGTGATTTTATTTGATGCGCAACGTTTTGCCCGGCCGCAGCTTGGTGCTGTTGCCGTTCAGGCGCTTGAGCTGGCTTACGCGCACGCCGTACTTTTCGGCGACTTCCGAGAGGGTGTCGCCGGGCCGGATGCGGTGCACCACCGTGCGCCGGGCCCGGCTGGGCTGGCCGTGGCTGCTGCTCCCGCGCCGCTTCAGGGCCTGGCTGTAGTAGCTGAACAGCCGGGCCGTGATGGTGAAGTTGTCGCCGCGCAGCTCGGCATCGGGAAAGTCATACACCCGGCCGGGGTCGATGGGGTTGCCCTCGTAGCGCACCTCGTAGTGCAGGTGCGAGCCCGAGCTGCGGCCGGTGCTGCCGCCCAGGCCGATGAGCTGCCCGGCTTTCACGAAGGTGCCCACCGGCACCAAGGCCTTGTGCAGGTGCCCGTAGAGCGTTTCCAGGCCGTTGTAATGGCGCACGAGCAGGTAGTTGCCGTAGCCGCCGCCGTCCCACTTGCTGATGCGCACCACGCCGTCGAAAGCCGCCCGCACCGAGTCGCCGGTGTTCAGGTCCAGGTCCACGCCGTAGTGCCAGCGGTAGCCCCGAAAGCCGAAGCCGGAAGTTACCGGCGTCTCGGCCATCGGCAGCTTGCCGAAGCGCTGCCGGTCCGGCTCCACGAGCTTGAGCTTGATGGAGTCGCGCAGGCGGCGGCCGTCCACGCGGTAGGGATTGATGCTGCGCGTGTCCCAGATGGCGTAGTAGCCGGCCACCTTCACCCAGGAAGAGTCAATCAGCACCTCGTCCGACATTTCCACAATCTGCCCCTCGCCTTCGTTGAGCGTCGTCGTGTCCTCGCTGACGATGGTCAGCTGCCGGGCGGGGTTGAAATAGATGGATTTCGAGGCATCCGAGTTGTCATCGGGCAGTTCCTCGGTTTCGATGATGGTCGTCGTGTCGGGCCGGACGTAGTGAATGGTCGGCGTCTTAATGCGGAAGAAATCCTTGCCGGGCCCTTTGGCAGCCCCCTGCTGGCGGCGCGGCGCAGCCGTCTTGCGCCGCTGCGCCTGCGCCGGCCGCGTGCCGCCTACCAGCAGCAGAAGCAACAGCAGCAGGGCCGGTAAGCGGCGCAGCATAATTGGTAAATAAGTCAAACGAAATAGTTTTAAGTCCCCGGCCCCTGGCGGCGCGAGCGGACGAAAGGGCAAAATAACGGCTTTTGCCAGAAACGCCGCCTGCCCCACGCTATTGCCGACCGCGCCCCGAAAATGTGCGGCTCCAATACGCGGCACCCGGCCGGCCCTGAACAAAATAATAGCGCGAACCCGGCAGCCCGAGAATGCGCCGCCAAACGGGCCCACTCACCGACCACCAAGTCCGCGCTATTGTTTTGGCGCTGCTGGCTTTTAGGCCTCCTGCGCTACTTTTTCCGTCTCGGCGTGGGCCGGGTGCTCCAGCGCAGCCAGGTACCGCTCGGCATCCAGCGCGGCCATGCAGCCGGAGCCGGCGGCCGTGATGGCCTGGCGGTAGGTGTAGTCCTGCACGTCGCCGCAGGCAAATACGCCGTCCACGTTGGTTTTGGCCGTGCCGGGCAGGGTTTTGAGGTAGCCCTGCTCGTCGTGGTGCAGATAGTCTTTGAAGATGTCGGAGTTGGGGTGGTGGCCGATGGCCACGAAAAAGCCCGTCACCTTAATCTCGCGGGTCTCCTGCGTGAGCAGGTTTTTCAGGCGGGCGGCCTCCACAGCGTGCTCGCCCAGGATTTCCTCGGTCACCGAGTTCCAGACAACCTCAATCTTAGGGTTGTCGAGCACGCGCTGCTGCATGATTTTCGAGGCCCGCATCTCGCCCTTGCGCACTATCATATACACCTTGGAGCACAGGTTGGCCAGGTAAGTGGCTTCCTCGGCGGCCGTATCGCCGGCGCCCACAATGGCCACGTCCTGCCCGCGGTAGAAAAAGCCGTCGCACACGGCGCAGGCCGAGACGCCCGAGCCGTTCAGGCGCTTCTCCGAGTCCAGTCCCAGCCACTTGGCCGAGGCGCCGGTGGCAATGATGACGGCGTCGGCCGTCATTTCAATTTTCTCGTCAATCGTGACGCGGTGCGGGTGGCCCGAAAAGTCCACGGCCGTGGCCATGCCGTAGCGCACGTCGGTGCCGAAGCGCACAGCCTGCTTCTTGAGGTCTTCCATCATCTCGGGGCCCATCACGCCGTCGGGGTAGCCGGGGAAGTTCTCCACGTCGTTCGTAATGGTGAGCTGCCCGCCGGGCTGCATGCCCTGGTACATGACGGGGTTGAGGCCGGCGCGGGCGGCGTAGATGGCGGCCGTGTAGCCAGCCGGGCCGGAGCCGATGATGAGCAAGTGCGCGTGTTCCATAAAGTCGAGAGGTAAGCTTTTACTTACCATTTGATGAATTGATACGTGGAGCAAGCTACCCGGAGGCAGACGTCCGGCTATGCTTGCCCTTACAGAAAAACCCCAACCTGCTGGCCGGGGTTTCCCAAATCTAGTGAATAAAAACCTTAGCCCAGGTAGGGCTTCAGGGCCTTGGAGCGCGAGGTGTGGCGCAGGCGGCGGATGGCCTTTTCCTTTATCTGCCGCACCCGCTCGCGGGTCAGGTTGAACTTCTCGCCGATTTCTTCCAGCGTCAGCGCAGCTTCGCCGTTCAGGCCGAAGTAGAGCGTGATGACGTCGGCCTCGCGCTTGGTGAGCGTGCTCAGGGCGCGCTGCACTTCCTTGCGCAGCGAGTCGTTCATCAGGCCCATGTCGGGCGACTCCTCGTCCTCGTTTTCGAGCACGTCAAGCAGGCGGTTCTCCTCGCCCTGCACAAAGGGGGCATCCACCGACACGTGGCGGCCGGAAATTTTCAGCGTGTCCACGACTTCCGAGGTCGTCAGCTCCAGCACTTCGGCAATTTCCTCGGGCGAGGGCTCGCGCTCGAATTTCTGTTCCAGTTCCGAAAACGACTTGCTGATTTTATTCAGCGAGCCCACCCGGTTCAGGGGCAGGCGCACGATGCGGCTCTGCTCGGCCAAAGCCTGCAAAATGCTTTGGCGAATCCACCACACGGCGTAGGAGATAAACTTAAAGCCGCGGGTTTCGTCGAAACGCTTGGCCGCTTTAATCAAGCCCAAGTTGCCCTCGTTAATGAGGTCACCGAGGCTAAGGCCCTGGTTCTGATATTGTTTTGCCACCGACACCACGAAGCGCAGGTTGGCCTTGGTAAGCTTTTCGAGGGCCTGCTGGTCGCCGTCGCGGATGCGCTGGGCCAGCGTAACTTCTTCGTCGGGGGTGAGCAAATCCACTTTGCCAATCTCCTGGAGGTACTTGTCCAGCGACTGGCTTTCGCGGTTGGTAATCTGCTTGCTAATTTTTAACTGTCTCATTGCGGGAGCTAAAGAAGATAGGCGGGAACCTAGGGATAATACGGCAAGTAGCCGGCACGGTATAAAAAACCACTACAAATAGGTAGTAGCTAACTCAACCATGCCGGCTTTGGTTCGGCTCAAGTTTAGTTCAGGAGCTACGCCGCGCCGTTCGTGGCCGGGCTGCTCTCGGGCTTGGGCAGCAGCACCTTGCGCGAAAGCCGGTACTTGCCGGTCTTCTTGTCGATATCCACCAGCTTCACGTCAATTTCCTGTCCAACTTCGAGCACGCCTTCCAGCGCGTTGAGGCGCTCGTGGCTTACTTCCGAGATGTGCAGCAGGCCGTCCTTGCCGGGCATAATCTCCACAAAGGCGCCGTAGGGCTGAATCGAGCGCACTTTGCCCTTGTAGGTTTCACCCACTTCGGGCTGGGCCGCGATGGCGCGAATCCGGTCGATGGCGCCCTGCATGTCCTCCTGGTTCGCGGCGTAGATGCTCACGTGGCCCTTCTCGTCCTTCTCCTCGATGATAACCGTGGCGTTGGTGTCCTTCTGAATTTGCTGGATGACCTTGCCGCCGGGCCCGATAACGGCCCCAATGAACTCTTTGTCAATCAGCATCTTGTGCGAGCGGGGCGTATGCGGCTTCAGCTCCGGCGCCGGCGCGTTGATGGTCTTGGCCATCTCGCCCAGAATGTGCAGCCGGCCCTCGCGGGCCTGGTGCAGGGCAGCGGTCAGAATCTCGTTGCTCAGACCCTGAATTTTAATGTCCATCTGGCAGGCGCAGATGCCCTTCTCGGTGCCGGTTACCTTGAAGTCCATGTCGCCGAGGTGGTCCTCGTCGCCGAGAATGTCGCTGAGCACGGCGTACTCGCCGGTTTCCTTGTCCTGCACCAGGCCCATGGCAATGCCGGCCACGGCGGCGCGCACCTTCACGCCGGCGTCCATGAGTGCCAGCGAGCCGGCGCAGACGGTCGCCATCGAAGAAGAGCCATTCGACTCCAGGATGTCCGACACAATGCGGATAGTGTAGGGATTTTCCTCGTCCGAGGGCAGTACTTTCTTCAGCGAGCGCAGGGCCAGGTTGCCGTGGCCGATTTCGCGGCGGCCGGCGCCGCGGTTAGGCTTCACCTCGCCGGTCGAGAAGCCGGGGAAGTTGTAGTGCAGCATGAATTTCGAGTAGCCCGAGTGCAGGGGCTGGTCGATAATCTGCTCGTCGAGCTTGGTGCCGAGCGTGGCCGTGGTCAGGCTCTGGGTTTCGCCGCGGGTGAAGATGGCCGAGCCGTGGGCACCGGGCAGGTAGTTGATTTCCGACCAGATGGGGCGAATTTCGGTGAGCTGGCGGCCGTCGAGGCGCACGCGCTCCTTCACCATCATGTCGCGGATGGCCTTCTTCTCGGCCGAGCCGTAGTAGCGGCCGAACATTTTGCGGTCCAGGTCGGGGGTTTCCTCCAGCAGCTGGCCCAGAATCAGGCTTTTCACTGCCGCAAAGCCTTCCTTGCGGCCGGCCTTGCTCGTGTTGCCGGTGCGGGCCACGTCGTAGGCGCCCTGGTAGACGGCGTCAAGAATGCGCTTTTTTAGTTCCTCGTTCTCGTCGTACTTGGGGTACTCGCGGGTGGGCGAGTCGGCAGTGCGGCCCACGGCGGCGGCCAAATCCAGCTGCAGCTGGCACTGGGCCTTGATGGCCTCGTGCGCCACGGCAATGGCCTGGACCATTTCCTCCTCACTCACCTCGCTCATTTCACCTTCCACCATGGCCACCGAGTCCATCGTGGCGCCCACCATCAGGTCCATGTCGGCGCGGGCCAGGTCGGCGGTGAGCGGGTTGATGACAAACTTGCCGTCGATGCGGGCCACGCGGACTTCCGAAATCGGACCGGCGAAGGGAATATCGGAAATGGACAGGGCGGCCGAGGCGGCTAGGGCAGCCAGTTGGTCGGGCTGCACGGTTTTGTCGGCCGAAATCAGCGTAATCATCACCTGCACCTCGTAGTGGTAGTCCTTGGGGAACATGGGGCGCAGGATGCGGTCAACGAGGCGGCAAATCAGGATTTCATAGTCGCTCAGGCGGCCTTCGCGGCGCTGAAACGAACCGGGAATCTTGCCGGCCGAGCCGAATTTCTCCTGGTAGTCAACCGAAAGGGGCAGAAAGTCGACGCCCTCGCGCTGGCTGGGCTGCGAAACGACCGTGGCCAGCAGCATGGTGTCGCCGAGGCGCACGACGACGGCGCCGTCGGCGAACTTGGCCAGCTTGCCGGTTTCAATGGATATCTGGCGGCCGTCGGGCAGGGCCAGGGACTTCGTGAAAACGTTGTAGGGGGGCATCAGGGGTTTGCTTGAAAAGCGACAGCGGGCGAGCAGCCTAAAACCGGGGCCGGCAGGGCCACCGATACTCTAAAACTTGAAACAACGGGACAGCGAAAAACTCTTGCCCGGCAACTGCCTTTTCCGGCCGGGCGGCGAACCTAAAAAAAAGAGTAGGGAGCCCCCGGCAAAGGAGGCTCCCTACTCTCAGAAGGCGGGTTACTTGCGGATACCCAGCTCCTTGATGATGGCGCGGTAGCGGTTGATGTCGCGGTGCTGCAGGTAGTTCAGCATCGAGCGGCGCTTGCCAACCAGCTTGAGCAGGCCCAGGCGGGTGCTGTGGTCTTTCTTGTTGAGCTTGAGGTGCTCGGTCAGCGCGTTGATGCGGTGGGTGAACAAGCCAATCTGCGATTCGGCCGAACCGGTGTCGGCGCTGGTCTTCTGGAG
>CAXUEM010000008.1:17650-23949 GCA_964249885.1 uncultured Hymenobacter sp.
GCCTGCTTGATTTCGGTGGTAAGTTTCATCGGTTGATAGGCGTAAACCGGCCCGTCGCGGATTTAAAAAAGAAGAGAAGAAAGAAAAGGAACGTGTTGCCCCGCACCGCGAGGCGGCCGCAAAGGTACAGCTAGAAGCCGGCAAATCCAAGCCCGACCAGGCCAGAATTTGGCTGGCCAGCAGGGGGTACGGCGGCGACAAGCGGCTTTTCGCTCAGGCGCCGGCAGCCTCCCCCCCGGCTGGCCGGCCAAACAAGCCTTCGAGGCGCCGGCGCAGCCGCGCCCAGCGCCCGCCGGCCGGCAGCAGCTTGCGCCAGAAGTCGCCCTCCAGCAGGCCGGAGTCGTTGTAGGCCTGATAAAGGAAAAACAGGCCCACGGGCAGCAGCACGGCGTCGGCCAGCCACATGCCGGCCCCAGCGGGCATCACAAACTCCTTGGCGTACTTCAGCCCCATGATGCTGAGCACGTAGTAGATAATGAAAAAGATAATGGCCACCAGGATGGGCACGCCCAGGCCGCCTTTCTTGATGATGGCCCCGAGCGGGGCGCCAATCAGAAACATGAGCAGCACGGCGGCCGACTCGGCGTATTTGCGGTACACTTCCATGCGAAACAATACCGAGTCGCGGGCCAGGCTTTCGAGGCGCTCGGCGGAGGAAGTGACAAAGGTTTGCAGGTTGGCGGCGCGGTTTTTAGCCTGCTGCACCACCGGCAGCGTGACCGGCGCCAGCCGGGTGGCCGGCACCTGCCAGCCCGCCACCCGCTGGTTGGCGGCCCGGTTCAGGGTGTCGAAGCGCAGGTAGGTGTAGTAGGAGTTCATCTGCCGCGGCAGTATTCCGCGCTCCACGGTCAGGCGCTTCTGCACCGAGTCGGTGGCCTTGTGCAGCTGCCCGATGTTGAGCATCATGCGGTTTTCCTTGAACAAATCCTCCTGGGTGCGGTCCAGGCCGAAGGAAGCCATGGAAAACGTCACCAGGTTGCGGCTGAAGGCCTGCCGCGCGAAGCTGGCGCCGGCGCGGTCGCGGGCGTCGGGCTGCTCGACGTAGGTATTGCCGTGGAACAGCTCCAACCCCAGGTAGGCGCCGCCGAAGCGGGTGAACATGCGGCCCGAGTCGGCCAGCATCACAGTGGCGTTGCCCGATTTCTGACTGTGGTCGTAAATCATCACGCCGCGCAGTCGGTCGCCGTTCTCGCCCAGCTTCTGGCTGACTTTGATGGTATAGCCCGGAATGCCGGAGTAAAACACACCCTCCTTGATATCCAAGGCCAGCTTCTGCTGCCGCACGTCCCAGAGCAAACTGTAGGCCTTGAGGTTGGCCATGGGAATCACGGTCTGGTTGAACCAGAATGCAAACACGGCCAGCGCCGCCACGAACAGAAACACCGGCCGCAGAATGCGCGTCAGGGCAATGCCGGAGGCCTTGATGGCCGTCAGCTCCTGGTGCTCGCCCAGCCCGCCGTAGGTCATCAGGGAAGAAAGGAGCACGGCCAGCGGCAGCGAGGTAGCCACCAGCAGCACGCTGAAATAAAACAGCAGCTGCGCCAGCACGGCCACGCCCAGGTCCTTGCCCACGAGGTCGTCGAGGTACTTGACCAGCATCTGGGCCAGCAGGATGAACTGCACCACGGCGAAGGTGAGCAGAAACGGCCCGGCAAAGGCTTTAAGAATGAGCTTGTCGAGTTTTTTCATGCGGTCAGAACGCGGCGAAGGTCAAATTAGTCCGGGAGCGAACCTTGAAAAGCAGAACGTCCGGCGGAAAAACTACCCGCCGACTTGGTCGCGGAGCCTGCCCACGAGGCCGTCCCACATTTCCTGCAGCTCTTCCTCGTCCGTGCTGTCGGAGTAGTCGGTGACGCGCAGAAACACCTCATCGGTGATTTCGGAAGACTCCAGACTGAAATCCAGAAAATTGGCGTCCGATACAGGCTGCTTGCGCTCGTCCAGAAACACGAAGCGCACCGAGCGGTTCAGGCGCTGCGAGGCCTGCTCGGCGTAGTGGTTCTGCTTGTCCCAGATAAAATTGAGCCGGCGGTCGGGCTCGTAGCGCACATCGTCGCAAAACCACTGCGACAGGCCCTGCGCCGAGGCCAGGTAAGGAAAAAGAATTTTGGGCGAGGCGTTCATCGGGTACTCGACCACGAAGCGCCGCTTGGCGCTGGTAACGGGAACGAACATAGACATATGCGAGGGAAATCCGGCCCGTGCGCCGGGCCGCCGCCCGCGCGCCGCAGCCGCGTAAACAAAACCAAAAGCAGAATTTTCCGGGCCAGCTTGCACCGCAGCGGCTTTTTAGCGTACCTTTGCCCCACCAAAAACCAGACCTCCATACCCGGCGGGGTAGCTCAGCTGGTTAGAGCACAGGATTCATAACCCTGAGGTCGGCGGTTCGAGCCCGCCTCCCGCTACTGTAGCGCCTTCACCTTCCCGGTGGAGGCGTTTTTTTATGCCCTTGCCCCTAGCTCAAGCCAGCCAGCCGGAGGTGGGCGGCCGCCAAGCAGCACAGTTGGCCCAAAACACGAAAACGCTTAACCCCCGGGGCAAGCGTTTTCGGTTGGCGCGGGTAAGCGGGCGCTTACTTAGCCTTCTCCACGATGCCCTTGAAGGCCGCCGGGTGGTTCATGGCCAGGTCGGCCAGCACTTTGCGGTTGAGCTCGATGCCGGCTTTTTTCAGGCCGCCCATCAACTGGGAGTAGCTCAGGCCGTGCTCACGGGCACCGGCGTTGATGCGCTGAATCCAGAGGGCACGGAACTCGCGCTTCTTGACTTTGCGGTCGCGGTAGGCGTAGAGCAGACCCTTCTCAACGGCGTTTTTCGCTACGGTCCACACGTTTTTGCGGCGGCCGTAGTAGCCCTTGGCCAGGCGCATCACTTTCTTGCGGCGGTGGCGCGAGGCCACGTGGTTTACACTTCTTGGCATAACCTGTTTGTTTTTGGCAGCCGGCGCTCAGCGTCTGCTGAAGCTTAGAGTTACGGCCGGAAACCTGGTTTTGGGTAATGAGGTAATGGGGTGATTAAGTGATGAGGAAAACAGGTAAAGGAGGTAAAACTTCATTACCTCATCCCCTTTTCACCTCATCACCCAAACTAAATGTTCAGCATCTGCGCCACGCGGTTCATGTCGGCCGAGCTCACCAGCCCGGCGTGGGTGAGGTTGCGCTTGCGCTTGGTGGACTTCTTGGTGAGAATGTGGGATTTGAAGGCGTGCTTGCGCTTCACCTTGCCCGTTCCGGTGAGCGTAAAACGCTTCTTAGCACCGGATTTCGTCTTAACCTTAGGCATCTTGTGGGTGTGAAAAATGAAACTGACTAACAATTTATTATCAACGCCTTAGCGCTCCGACTCCGGCATAATGACCGGAGCTTCGGCGGCCGGCCGCGGCTTGGCGGCTTTCTCCTCGCCGCCCTCGGCGGGCTTGGGCTTGGCGGCTTTGGGGTCGGCGGCCGGGGCGGGCTTAGGCGCGGCTTTGGCTACCACGGCCGCTTTCGGGGCGAGGTAAAGAAACATGCGCTTGCCTTCGAGCTTGGGCAGCTGCTCGACCTTGGCTACGTCCTCGAGGGCCTGGGCAAACTTGAGCAGCAGGATTTCACCGCGCTCCTTGAACACGATGCTCCGGCCCACGAAGTGCACGTAGCTCTTGATTTTGGCGCCTTCCTTGAGAAATTCGCGGGCGTGCTTGAGCTTGAACTCGAAGTCGTGGTCGTCGGTGTTGGGGCCGAAGCGGATTTCCTTGATGACGACCTTGGTTTGCTTGGCTTTCAGCTCGCGGGTTTTCTTCTTCTGCTCGTACTTGAATTTCGAGTAGTCGATAACCCGGCACACGGGCGGCGTGGCCGTGGGCGAAATTTCCACCAAATCCAGGTTCTGGGCCTGCGCCATGCGGCGGGCCTCATCGGTGGAATACACCCCCTGCTCGATGTTGTCGCCGACCAGGCGCACCTCGCGGGCAGTGATTTTCTGATTGATTTTGAACGGCTCTTCCACCTGCTGGCGGGGCACGTACCGACGATTCGGAGTAGCTATGGCGGGGTCCTCCTAAGAGAAAAAAGGTCGAAGAATAGGTTTTCGGGCAGTTGCCAGCTGGTTGAGGCCTGGCAATCAGGGGGCAAATATCCGGCTTTATTTCGATAAAGCCAAGCGGGCGGGCAAAATATGACTGCGCAATAGCCGAGGGCGCTGATTTCGTCCGGCGCCCCCGGCTGGCCGCGCTTACATCGCCTCCACCAGCTGGCTCTGTACGCTTTTGACAAAGGCCTCCAGCGGCATGGAGCCCAGGTCACCTTCGCCGTGCTTGCGCACCGAGATAATACCGTCCTGCGCCTCCTTCTCTCCTACTACCAGCAAATAAGGGGTTTTGGCCATCTCGGCATCCCGGATTTTGCGGCCGATGCGCTCGTCGCGGGCGTCGATGGTGCCGCGCAGGTCGGCCTGCTCGAGGCGGGACTTTACCTGCTCGGCGTACTCGATATACTTGTCCGAAATGGGCAGCACGATAAACTGCTCGGGCGTGAGCCAGAGCGGGAAATTGCCGGCGCAGTGCTCAATGAGCACGGCCACGAAGCGCTCCAGGGAGCCAAACGGCGCGCGGTGAATCATCACCGGGCGCTGCTTGGAGTTGTCGGCGGCGGTGTACTCCAGGTCGAAGCGCTCAGGCAGGTTGTAGTCAACCTGAATGGTGCCCAGCTGCCAGCGGCGGCCCAGCGCGTCGCGCACCATAAAATCGAGCTTGGGGCCGTAGAAAGCGGCCTCGCCCAGCTCGGTGGTGGTGGTCAGGCCTTTTTCGGCGGCGGCTTCGATGATGGCGCTTTCGGCCAGGGTCCAGTTCTCGTCGGTGCCGATGTACTTGGCTTTGTTGTCGGGGTCGCGCAGCGAAATCTGGGCCGTGAAGTTCTGGAAATCCAGGGCCTTGAGCACGTAGAGCACGATGTCAATCACCTTTTTGAACTCGTCCTTCACTTGGTCGGGGCGGCAGAACAGGTGGGCGTCGTCCTGGGTGAAGCCGCGCACGCGGGTCAGGCCGTGCAGCTCGCCCGACTGCTCGTAGCGGTACACGGTGCCGAATTCGGCGTAGCGCACGGGCAGGTCGCGGTAGCTGCGGGGCTCGGTTTTGTAGATTTCGCAGTGGTGGGGGCAATTCATGGGCTTGAGGAAGAATTCCTCGCCCACGTGCGGCGTCTTGATGGGCTGAAACGAGTCGGCGCCGTACTTCTCGTAGTGGCCGGAGGTCACATACAGCTCCTTGGCGCCGATATGGGGAGTGACGACCGGCAAATAGCCGGCCTTGACTTGCGCCTTGCGCAGAAACTGCTCCAGCCGCTCGCGCAGGGCCGTGCCCTTGGGTAGCCACAGCGGCAGCCCCGCTCCTACTTTCTCGCTGAACGCAAACAGCTTCAGCTCCTTGCCCAACTTGCGGTGGTCGCGGCGCTTGGCTTCTTCCAGGCGCTCCAGGTACTCGGTGAGGTCCTTGGCCTTGGGGAAGGTGATGCCATAGAGGCGGGTAAGCTGCTTGTTGTTGGCGTCGCCTTTCCAGAAGGCGCCGGCCACGTTCATGAGCTTGGCGGCCTTGATGAAGCCCGTGTCGGGCAGGTGCGGGCCGCGGCAGAGGTCGGTGAAGTTGCCCTGGGTGTAGAACGTGATGGTGCCGTCTTCGATGCGGTCGAGCAGGTCGAGCTTGTAGGGGTCGGCTTTCTCGGTGAAGTAGGCAATGGCTTCGGCCTTGGGCACCGGGCGGCGCACGTAGCGGCTGCGGGTTTTAGCCAGCTCCAGCATCTTTTTCTCGATGGCGGAGAAGTCGTCCGAGGAAATCGTGCGGCCCTCGCCCAAATCCACGTCGTAGTAGAAACCATTTTCCAGGGCCGGGCCGATGCCGAGCTTCACGCCGGGGTACAGGCTTTCCAGCGCCTCGGCCATGAGGTGGGCCGAGGAGTGCCAGAAGGTGTTTTTGCCGTCGTCGTCGTTCCAGGTCAGGATTTCGAGGCGGGCGTCTTCTTCCAAAGGGCGCAGCAGGTCGCGCACTTCGCCGTCGACGCGCACGGCCAGGGCGTTGCGGGCCAGGCCTTCGGAAATAGAGGTAGCAATGTCGAGGCCGGTGGTGCCGGCCTCCACGGCGCGGACGGAGCCATCGGGGAGCGTAATGTGAATCATAAGCGAATTTTTGCCTTCTGACGGCATGAGACGGCGCAAGTTAGGGCCGGCGGCGGTTGGGAGCGGCTTTTGCCGGCTGGTTTCGCCTACCGGCCGCGCGACTTCCAGCCGAGTGCCGCGCGCTGGAGCCCGGGCCAGAGGCATGACAATGCCAGTCC
>CAXUEM010000008.1:23959-24756 GCA_964249885.1 uncultured Hymenobacter sp.
TGCCAGTCCGGTCCTGGTTCAGCCAGTGCGGCGTTAGCAGAAGCCAAGGCTTCGGCCGGAAGCTGTCAGCGAAAGCCCGGGCGCGCCATTTCCAGCGGCGCAATGGGCGCGGGCCGGCGCAGCGGCGCAGCCGGGCGGCGCGGATAGTAGTAGGCCGGCGCCGGGCGCAGGCTGTCGGGCAGCAGCATTCTGACCCGCTCTCCCACTTTCCACACCTTAAAGGTCCAGCGCTGGTTGCCAGGGTTTTCCTGCACGGCCAGGCGGTACTGAGCCAGGGCCTCGGGCAGGCGGCCCTGGGCTTCCAGGGCCTCGGCCAGCAGGCCGCGGGCCTGGGGCAGGCGCGGGTTGCGGCGCAGCGCCCGCTGCAAATGCTTAATCAGGCTGGCCGGACGCTGGCCCTGGGCGCTGGCCAGCAGGGCCAGCCGGTAGTCGGCCCGGTACACGGTCGTGTCCAGGGCCAGGGCGCGCTCGTAGTAGCGGCGGGCGCTGTCGGGCTGGCCGCGCAGCTCCAGCTGCCGCCCGAAATCATAGTGCAGCGGACCGGAGCCGGGCTCCAGGCGCAGGCCGCGGGCGGCGTACTGCCGGGCCTCGTCGGGGTAGCGGGCGGCGTTGGCCAGAAAAGCCAGCTGGTGCAGAATCTCGGGTTGCTGGGGGTCGCGGGTCAGGGCGGCGCGCAGAAAGTCGAAGGCCTGCAGGGTGTCGGCGCTGGCGGCGTAGGCCAGGCCTTTGTAGAAAAGCGCGGCCGGCTGGTTGGGGTCGAGGCGCAGGGTGCGGTCGAGCGAGGTCAGGGCCTGGGC
>CAXUEM010000009.1:0-23779 GCA_964249885.1 uncultured Hymenobacter sp.
GCAGCGGGCTACTGGCCACGTATGCGCTGGGCCTGCTGGCCGTGGCCTGGCTACTCTGGAAACCCAAAGCTACCCGCCTGGCCGCCGCCCTGCTGGCCCTGCTGCTCGCCCTGCCGCTGCTGAGCTACTGGCTGCTGCCCACCTTCCGCTACCGTTTCCACAACACGACTTATGACGTGGCCCGCCGCGCCGACGTGAAATCGGCCAACAACTACTCCATGGTGGGCCGGGTGTATTCCTGGCAGGTGGCGGCGCAGGTGGCGCGGGCGCACCCGTGGGCGGGCGTAGGCCCGGCCAACCTGGAGACGGAGCTGGCCGCCGCCTACCGCCGCGCCTACCCCGACATCGAGGCCGCCGCCTACCTCAAGCCGCACAATCAGGGCCTGTACTGGCTGGTGAGCTTCGGCCTGCTGGGCACCCTGCTGGCCGCCGCCGGCTGCTACTACCCCCTGCTGGCCGGGGGCCGCCGGCCGCCCCCGCTGCTGCTGGCGCAGTACGTTATCCTGAGCCTCTCGTTTCTGGTCGAGCCGACGCTGGAGACGCCGGTGGGGCTGGCGTTTGCGGTGGTGTTTGTACTATTATGCGGGGTTGCTGTCGACCCTGTAAAACCCGCGCATGATGGAAGACATTAACCCAATAATAGAAGGAGAGAAGCAGGCTGAGGAGATGATGCGGCATTTAGTGAGGCACACGCCCGAAGAAATTCAGCGTTTGCGCCATTTGCTGACTGAATTGGAAGCTGTGCGAATTCAGGAAGGTGTGCTGACTTTGGTGCGGTTGCAGCGGTACAACAGTACAGATGAAGGGTACGACAGAATCGGTCACACAAATTCTATTGCCAACAACAGCACTTGGCGGCGGGTGCAGGCGCGCAGCTACAGTCTGAGGAGAGAATTCAAAGAACTCACTTTGAAGGTGTTCGGGTCAACACAGGAAAAAGAAAGCGTTGAAGTAGTCAGGAGTATCGACGGTTTGCGGACTGACTTTGCGCCCGTCCGGCAAGTGTATCTGGTGTACCCAGATAAAGTAGTCGAGAAGGAGGGGCAAAAAGACGGAGAGGATTACACGCACCTCACCGACTTCTACGACCGGCTGATTCAACTCATTCCAGTAGAGCTTGAAGTCGTGCTGTTCGTGAAGACCCGTGAAATGGCGACTGTCTTGCGTGGTCAAGGGCTGCGTGAGAAGCTGCGTTGCATCGTGCATTCCGAACTTGAAAGCATCTGGCTTCGTGACTTTGCCGGTTTCAATATGAGTAGCCATTTGGTTATGCCGGTGTCTTATCCGAAGCGCATCGGGACTAATATGAAGTTACTCCATTCCATAATAGATGTGGACCTAGTCCACTTGGATTTGGTATGGGACGGCGGCAACTTGGTCACTAACGGACACTACGGCTTCATCAGCAGCAAGCTGTTGAGCCACAACCCAACAAAAAGCAGGAAGGACATAGAGCAGCTAATAGAAAGCAACCTAGGTGTTAAGCCGGTTTGGGTGGAGTTGCCGGCAGCCGACAAACTCGCTCATACCGACGGCTACATGGCTTTTATTTCAAGAGAAAAAGCCCTCGTAAGCACTTACGGGCCTGAATGGGTCAAGAAATATCCAAAGGACCAGCAATGCGTGGACGACCTTGCTCGGCAAGTGCAAGCGTTAGGTATTAAAGTCGAACGGATACTTGAATACCCTGATTTTACTCCTAGTGGTTCACCAATAGACAGCGCCGTTGGCATTTACGTGAATCTATTACAACTCAACAAGACGTGGCTAGTGCCAACTTATGGCCGGCCTAATGAACGGGAAACTTTAGCCCAGCTACAACGGCTGAACCATGGCGGCACCATTATAGAGATAGACTGCACGGAATTGGCGAAGCTGGGTGGAGTGCTGCATTGCATCACGTTCTGCAACTAGCGCCGGGCTCGCCGAGAAATTATTTCCCGCGCAACTAGCATATTCTCAACCAAAAGCCGTAGCTTTGCACTCCCATTGTGAAAACGCCATTCGGGCGTTTTCTTTTGTGTACTCTAATCCCCACACGAATGCCTGGCATCATCGGTAAGAAAATCGGTATGACAAGCCTCTTCACTCCGGACGGCAAGAACATCCCTTGCACCCTCATCGAGGCGGGTCCGTGCGTAGTGACGCAGGTTAAGACGGTCGAGAACGACGGCTACGCCGCCGTACAGCTCGGCTATGGCGAGAAAAAAGCCAAAAACACCACCAAAGCCCTGGCAGGCCACTTCGCCAAGGCCGGTACCACCCCCAAGAAAAAGCTGGTTGAGTTCCGCCTCGACGACACCTCGGCCTACACCGCCGGCGGCACCGTCGATGCTTCCTCGTTCGAGGAAGGCGAGTTCGTGGACGTGGTCGGCACCTCGAAAGGCAAAGGCTTTCAGGGTGTTGTGAAGCGCTACAACTTCCAGGGTGTCGGCGGGCAGACCCACGGTCAGCACAACCGCCTGCGTCACCCTGGCTCGATTGGCGCCTGCTCCTGGCCCTCGCGCGTGTTCAAAGGCATGCGCATGGGTGGCCGCATGGGCAACGACCGCGTGAAGATTCAGAACCTGAAGGTGATGCGCGTGGTGGCCGACAAAAACCTCATTCTGGTCAGCGGCTCGGTGCCCGGCGCCAAGAATGGCTACGTGGTACTGGAGAAATAACCCGCGACGATAATGGAACTGACCGTATATAGCATCAAGGGCGAAGACACCGGCCGCAAGGTGACGCTGTCCGACGCCGTGTTTGGCCTGGAGCCGAACGAGCACGTCATGTATCTGGACGTGAAGCAGTACCTGGCCAATCAGCGCCAGGGCACGCACAAAAGCAAGCAGCGCAACGAGGTGCACGGCACCACGAAGAAGCTGAAGAAGCAGAAAGGCACCGGCGGCGCCCGCGCCGGCTCCATGAAGTCGGGTGTGTTCGTGGGTGGTGGCCGCATGTTCGGCCCGCAGCCCCGCGACTACGGCTTCAAGCTGAACAAGAAAACCAAGCGCCTGGCCCGCCTCTCGGCCCTGTCGAGCCTGGCTAAGGACGGCAAAGTGTCGCTGGTGGAAAACATCAGCCTCGACGCGCCCCGCACCAAGGACTTCGTGGCCATCCTCGACAGCCTCAAGCTGAACAGCGGCCGCAAGACCCTGCTGGTAACCGGCGAGGTCAACAAGAACGTGGTGCTGAGCGCCCGCAACCTGCAGAAGGTGAAAGTAGCAACCCCCGTGGCCCTCAACACCCACGACCTGCTCAACACCGACACCCTGCTCTTGTCGGAAGCCGGCCTCGAATCTTTGGTTCAACTCTATAGCACCGCCGAATAATGAGCACGCTGAAACGACCCATCGTGACCGAGAAGGCCACCGGCATGAATGAGAAAGGCCGCTACACCTTCGAGGTGGAGCGCACCGCCAACAAAGTCCAGATTAAAAAGGACATCGAAGCGCTGTACGGCGTGACCGTGACCGACATCAACACGATGCGCACCATCGGCAAGATGAAGAGCAAAGCCACCCGCGGTGGTGCTCCTTCGTCCGGCCGCCGCGCCCACGGCAAGAAAGCCGTCGTGACGGTGAAGGACGGTGATGTCATCGACTTCTACAGCAACATCTAATGCGTTAAGAGAAGAGCAGCACCTATAGCTGCACTTCTCTTAACTCTTTTTCCCCGCCGCAAAAGCACAAACCGCTAGTAATGGCACTAAAAAAACTCCGTCCCACTTCGCCCGGCCAACGCTTCCGCGTGGCCCCGGCTTTTGACGAGATTACCTCGTCGGAGCCGGAAAAGTCGTTGCTGGCCCCCATGAAGCGTAATGGTGGTCGCAATGCCCAGGGCAAAATGTCGAACCGCTACATCGGTGGTGGTCACAAGCAGAAGTACCGCCTCGTGGACTTCAAGCGCGACAAAGCCGGCGTACCCGCCACGGTGAAAACCATCGAGTACGACCCCAACCGCACGGCCCGCATCGCCCTGCTCAACTACGCCGACGGCGAGAAGCGCTACATCATCGCGCCCGCCGGCCTGAGCGTGGGCAGCACGATTCTGTCGGGCACGGGCATCGCGCCCGACCTGGGCAACACCCTGCCGCTGCGCGAAATCCCGCTCGGTACCATCCTGCACAACATCGAGCTGCAGCCCGGCGCTGGCGCCGTACTGGCCCGCTCGGCCGGCACCTACGCCCAGCTCGTGGCCCGCGAAGAGAAATACGCCACCCTGAAGCTGCCTTCCGGCGAGATGCGCATGGTCCTCGTGACCTGCACCGCCACGGTCGGCACCGTCTCGAACGGCGACCACATGAACACCGTGATGGGCAAAGCCGGCCGCAACCGCTGGGCCGGTCGTCGTCCGCGCGTTCGGGGTGTGGCTATGAACCCCGTCGACCACCCCATGGGCGGTGGCGAAGGCAAGTCGTCGGGTGGACACCCCCGCAGCCGTGGTGGTATCCTGGCCAAAGGTCAGAAGACCCGCAACAAGAACAAGTACTCGGAGAACCTCATCGTTAGCCGCAAAGGCAAGAAGTAATATATGGCACGTTCACTAAAAAAAGGGCCGTACATTGACTTCCGGCTCGAAAAGAAGGTAACCGCGCTGGAAACAGCCGGCAAAAAGACTGTGGTGAAAACCTGGTCGCGTCGCTCGATGATTTCTCCGGATTTCGTGGGCCACACCTTCGCTGTTCACAACGGCAACAAGTTCATCCCGGTCTACGTGACCGAAAACATGGTCGGCCACAAACTCGGAGAATTCGCGCCCACGCGCAACTTCCGCGGGCACGTAGCCAAGAAAGATAAAGGCAAACGCTAACATGGAAGCAGTAGCTAAACTCCGTAACGTCCCCACCTCGCCGCGCAAAATGCGGTTGGTGGCCGACCTCGTGCGCGGCAAGAAAGTCGCCCAAGCCCTCGGTGAACTCCGCTTCGAAGCCAACCAAGGCGCTGAGCTGGTCGAGAAACTTCTGCTTTCGGCTTTGGCCAACTGGCAGCAGCACAACGAAGAGGAGCGCATCGAAGATGCTAACCTCTACATCTCGGAAATCTTTGTTGATGAAGGCCGGCAGCTGAAGCGCCTGCGTCCCGCGCCTCAGGGTCGTGGTCACCGCATCCGCAAGCGCAGCAACCACATCACGCTGAAAATCGACACGAAAGTGGAGAAGCTCGGCAGCAAAGCCGCCAAGGCGCAGGCCGCCTCGCAAGGTGACGCCCGCCAGGGTGCTACCCCCCAAGACAAAGCAGACGCAAAATCCTAATCTGATATGGGACAGAAAGTAAATCCGGTTGGCTTCCGTCTGGGAGTAATCAAGGGCTGGGACTCGAACTGGTACGGCGGCAAGGACTTTGCCGACAAGCTGGTCGAGGACGAGAAAATCCGCAAGTACATCAACGCGCGCATTCAGAAGGGCGGCATCAGCCGCATCGTGATTGAGCGCACCCTGAAGCGCATCACCATTACCATCAACACGGCGCGTCCGGGCGTGGTAATCGGCAAAGGCGGCCAGGAAGTCGACAAGATTAAGGACGAGCTGAAGCAGATTACCAGCAAGGACGTTCAAATCAACATCTTCGAGATTAAGCGCCCCGAGCTGGACGCCAAGCTCGTGGGCGAGAGCATCGCCCAGCAGCTGGCCGCCCGTATCTCGTTCCGTCGGGCGATGAAGATGTCCATCCAGGCCGCTATGCGGGTTGGAGCTGAAGGCATCAAGATTCAGTGCGGTGGCCGCCTCGGCGGTGCTGAAATTGCCCGTTCGGAGCAGTACAAAGAAGGTCGTACCCCGCTGCACACCCTGCGTGCGGATATCGACTACGCTTTGTCGGAGGCTCAGACCGTGTATGGCAAAATCGGCATCAAGGTGTGGGTGATGCGTGGTGAGGTGTTCGGCAAGCCCGACCTCTCGCCTAACCAGCAGCCTACTAACCCAGCAGGGGGTGAAGGTGGTGGTCGTCGGGATGACCGTGGCCCGCGCGGTGAGCGCGGCGACCGTGGTGGTGACCGTGGCCCGCGCCGCGATGGGGGTGCTGGTGGCCGTGGTGACAACCGCGGCGGTGCTCCCGGTGCCGGTGGTGCTAACCGTGGCGGCGGTGCCGGTGGCAACCGCGGCGGCCAAGGCGGCCCACGCCGCTAGGCCCTAGGCCTGCGCCAATAGTTGCAGTAAAGTCATGCTGAGCTTGTCGAAGCATCTTGCCAGGGGCCGTTAGCGCCGTTACCCTGATGAGTTCTGGCAAGATGCTTCGACAAGCTCAGCATGACGTTCTGATTTAAGTCGATTTTAAAACTCTCAATAAAATGTTACAACCGAAAAGGACCAAGTATCGCAAGATGCAAAAGGGTCGCATCACAGGCCTGGCCTACCGCGGCAGCTCCATAGACTTCGGTTCGTTCGCTATCAAGTCGCTGGAAACGGCATGGATTACGGCGCGCCAGATTGAGGCCGCTCGTATTGCCATGACCCGCGCCATGAAACGCGAAGGGCAAGTATGGATTCGCATTTTCCCCGACAAGCCGATTACCAAGAAGCCCGCTGAGGTGCGCATGGGTAAGGGCAAAGGCTCGCCCGAGTATTGGGTAGCCTGCGTGAAGCCGGGGCAAATCATGTTCGAGTCGGACGGCGTCACGCTGGACGTAGCGAAAGAGTCGCTCCGCCTGGCCGCGCAGAAGCTGCCGGTACGGACTTCGTTTGTGGTGCGTCGCGACTTTGTAATCGAAGCCGCTTAATTTCTAAACCGCACCAGATATGAAATCCAACGAACTCCGCGACCTGAGCCTGGAGCAGATTCAGGAGCAGCTCAAGCAAGAGCGCGCCACGGGCCAGCAGCTGCGCTTCGCGCACGCCATCTCGCCGCTCGAAAACCCGGCCCGCCTCAAGGCCAATCGTAAAAACGTCGCCCGCTTGCTGACCGAAGTAACTCGGCGCCAGAATGAGCAGGCTTATACCACTGTTCAATAATGGAAAGCAACGACCAAAAGCTGCTGGCCGCCGGTGAGGAAACGCGCAACCTGCGCAAGGAAATCACCGGCCGCGTGAAAAGCAGCAAGATGGACAAGTCCATCACGGTAGAAGTGGTTCAGAAGCACAAGCACCCGATTTACGGCAAGTTTGTGACCAAGACCACGAAGTTTATGGCCCACGACGAAAACAACGAATGTGGCGAAGGCGACACGGTACGGATTATGTCCACCCGTCCGCTGAGCAAAGGCAAGCGCTGGCGTCTGGTTGAGATTGTTGAACGCGCTAAATAACCTTAGAACATGATACAGCAAGAATCCCGCCTGACGGTGGCCGACAATAGCGGCGCCAAGGAAGTGCTTTGCATCCGTGTTCTGGGTGGCACGGGCAAGAAATACGCCACCGTTGGCGACAAGATTGTGGTAGCCATCAAGTCGGCTATCCCTTCCGGCAACGCCAAGAAAGGCACCGTGAGCAAGGCCGTTGTAGTCCGTGTGAAAAAGGAAATCCGCCGCAAGGACGGCTCCTACATCCGCTTCGACGACAACGCCGCCGTACTGCTCAACAACAACGACGAGCCCCGCGGCACGCGCATCTTCGGGCCAGTAGCCCGCGAGCTGCGCGAGAAGCAGTTTATGAAAATCGTATCGCTCGCACCTGAAGTTCTCTAAGACATGGCAACCAAAGTAAAAGCCCTGCCCGTGAAGCTGCACGTGAAAACCGGTGACACCGTAAAGGTGATTGCCGGCGATGAGCGTGGCAAGACGGGCGTTATCAAGTCGGTGAACCGTTCGACCCAGCGCGTGGTTGTGGACGGCCTGAATATGGTAACCAAGCACAACAAGCCCAGCGCGAAGTCGCCCCAGGGTGGCATCACCAAAATGGAGGCCCCCATTCACGTGAGCAATGTGCAGGCCATCAACCCCACTACCGGTGAGCGTGTGCGCAAGAGCGCGGCCGCCGCAGCTGCCCCGGCCGCTGCGCCTGCTACCTCGAAACGTGCCACTGCCAAATCGGCTTAATCCGCCCCCTGCATCATGGCACGACTCAAAGACATTTACAGAAAAGACGTAGTACCCGCGCTCCAGGAGAAATTCCAGTTCAAGAGCATCATGCAGGTACCGCGCATCACCAAAATCTGCATCAACCGCGGCATCGGCGCGGCGGTAGCTGATAAGAAACTGGTGGACAACGGCGTGGAAGAGCTTTCGACCATCACCGGTCAGAAGGCAGTTGCGACCATCGCCAAGAAATCGGTATCGAACTTCAAGCTGCGTGAAGGCATGCCAATCGGCGCCAAAGTGACCCTGCGCGGCGAGAAGATGTACGAGTTCATGGACCGTCTGCTCACGATTGCCCTGCCCCGCGTGCGGGACTTCAAAGGCATCAACGACAAAGGGTTTGATGGCCGTGGCAACTACACGCTCGGCGTGAAGGAGCAAATCATCTTCCCCGAAATCTCGATTGACAAAATCAAAGGCATCTCGGGCATGGACATCACCTTCGTGACCACCGCCGAGAACGACGAGCAGAGCTACGAGCTGCTCAAGGCCTTCGGTATGCCGTTCGCTAACGCTAAAAAAGACGCTTAATCTCCCGAACTCATGGCTAAAGAATCCATCAAAGCACGGGAGCGCAAGCGCATTGCCACCGTGGCCCGCTACGCTGAGAAGCGCAAGGCACTCAAAGCTGCCGGCGACTATGAAGGTCTCGACAAGCTGCCCAAAAATGCTTCGCCCGTGCGTCTGCACAACCGCGACATGATTGACGGCCGCCCCCGCGGCTACATGCGCAAGTTCGGCATCAGCCGCGTCCGTTTCCGCGAAATGGCCCTGGCTGGCAAGATTCCCGGCGTGACGAAGTCGAGCTGGTAGTCTAGTTCGGTTTTAGATTATGAAATAGGCGTCTCCACTTCGGTGGGAACGCCTATTTCTATTAATTAAGTAAGCAACGCAAGAGCACAGCGTAGACTTGTCCTTATGTATAGCAATTAGCAACTCAATGTAAGCTATAGTCTATATCCTAAGATTGCAGTTGGGTAGACGACAATATAAGTTGCGCTAATGAAAAGGCACCCCCTGCTGGACAGCATGTCGTCTGTAAACAATTTGATAGCTTGAATAAAATACATGTCTGCCGCTTGCATAAGTGCTAGTGGGCATTCTACCTTTGCACTCCCAAAACGAGGGCTTAGCTCTCACCTATTTGGCAGGTTGCCGAAAGAAACCATTGGCTGCGCCGGCAACGGGCAAGCCAAGTAGTCTTAACCGAAATTTCGTTAGCCCCGTTTGGGAGGCCGGCGAAATTTTCTTATCTTTGCACTCCGAAAAAAGCGGAAGCATTTCAGAATCAATGAATACTGACCCTATTGCCGACTACCTGACCCGGGTACGCAACGCCATCAAGGCGAACCATCGGGTAGTGGAGATTCCGGCCTCCAACATCAAGAAGGAAATTACGAAAGTGCTCTATCAGAAAGGGTACATTCAGAGCTACCGCTTCGATGACACGTCGGTGCAGGGCACGATTAAAATCGCCCTTAAGTACAACCCCACGACCAAGGCACCAGCCATCACCAAGCTGGACCGCATCAGCTCGCCGGGTTTGCGCAAGTATTCGCCGGTGGCTGAGTTGCCCCGCGTACTCAGCGGCTTGGGCATTGCCATCATCTCGACCTCCAAGGGCGTCATGACGGAGAAAGAAGCCAAAACGGAAAATGTAGGCGGCGAAGTGCTGTGCTACGTGTACTAGACCTCTACAAGCACAACGAATCTTATGTCACGTATTGGTAAACTGCCGATTAGTGTGCCCGCCGGAGTTCAGGTAACGGTCGGCGCCGACAACGAGGTGACGGTGAAAGGCCCCAAGGGCACGCTCACTATGCCGATTGACCGCGACATCGCGGTTGGGATGGAGGACAACACCCTCACGGTAACCCGCCCCACGGAGCAGAAGCGTCACAAAGCCATGCACGGCCTGTACCGCTCGCTCATCAACAACATGATTACGGGCGTCAGCACCGGTTTCGAGCACAAGCTGGAGCTGGTAGGTGTAGGTTACAAAGCCGCCATGGCTGGTACCACGCTGGAACTGTCGCTGGGCTATTCACACAACGTATTCCTGGCTTTGCCGAAGGAAGTAACCGCTACGGCTGTTACCGAAAAAGGTAAAAACCCCATTGTTACCCTCAACAGCATCGACAAGCAGCTGATTGGGCAGGTAGCCGCTAAAATCCGCTCCTTGCGCAAGGTCGAGCCTTACAAAGGCAAGGGTGTGCGCTTCGTGGGTGAATTGGTTCGTCGCAAAGCTGGTAAAACAGCCTCGAAATAAGCAAGTATCATGGCTTTCGATAAAGCACTCCGCAGAAAGCGCATTCAGCGCATTATCCGCACCAAGGTGTCCGGCACGGCCGAGCGCCCCCGTCTGTCGGTGTTCCGCAGCAATACGGGCATCTACGCGCAAATCATTGACGACACGGCTGGCCGGACGCTGGCTGCTGCTTCGTCGAAGCAGGTAACGGCCGAAGGCGGCAACGGCGTGGCCCTGGCCGCTGCTGTAGGCCGGCAGTTGGCTACGGTAGCCCTGGAAAAAGGCGTCACGAAAGTGGTGTTCGACCGTTCCGGCTACCTCTACCATGGCCGCGTGAAATCATTGGCAGAAGGTGCCCGCGAAGGCGGCCTCAATTTCTAAGAATACAGTATCATGGCAGAGATGAATACCGGCAGCCAGGGCGGAACCCAGGGGGGGAACGACCGGGGCGGCAACAACCGGGGTGGTGGCAACGACCGCGGCGGTAACAACCGCGGCGGTGGTCCCCGCAACGACCGCAACCGCGAAGAGCAGTCGCGCACCGGCGACCCGGACCTGAAAGAAAAAGTAGTGGCTATCAACCGCGTGGCGAAAGTCGTGAAAGGTGGTCGCCGCTTCAGCTTCTCCGCCATCGTGGTGGTGGGCGACGGCAAAGGCACCGTAGGTTTCGGCCTCGGCAAAGCCAACGAAGTAACCGACGCCATTGCCAAAGGCATTGACGACGCCAAGAAGAACCTGCAGAAGGTGCCCATGTACAAGCACACCGTGCCTCACGTGATGGAAGGTCGCTTCGGCGGCGGCCACGTGCTGGTGCAGCCCGCCGCTGCTGGTACGGGCGTAATTGCCGGCGGTGCTATGCGCGCTGTGTTTGAAAGCGCCGGCATCAAGGACGTGCTGGCCAAGTCGAAAGGCTCGTCCAACCCCCACAACGTGGTTAAGGCCACGTTTGAGGCCCTGAACAAGATGCGCGACCCGCTGCAAATTGCCCAGGCCCGTGGTATCTCTCTCTCCCGCGTATTCAACGGTTAAGGTCATGCCGCAAATCCAAGTTAAACTCGTTCGTAGCGCCATCGACCGGCCCGCCCGTCAGAAGCGCACCGTGCAGTCCCTGGGGCTGAACAAACTCAACAGCACTGCTACCCACGAGTCGACGCCGACCCTGCTGGGTCAGATTGCCGCCGTGCAGCACCTGCTGGAAGTAACTGAGTTGTAAGCTGAAGCCTTGTGCTTCGCTTTGCAAATCAGCCAATTACAAATCGTCTAATGCATGAAGCCACGCTTCAGACTTCATTATGAATCTCTCTAATCTAAAACCCGCCGAAGGTTCGACCAAGAACGTGAAGCGCATTGGTCGGGGCGAAGGCTCGGGCCGGGGCGGCACGTCGACGCGCGGCCACAAAGGTGCCAAGTCGCGTTCGGGCTACAAGAGCAAGTCGGGCTTCGAAGGTGGCCAGATGCCACTGCAGCGCCGGGTGCCGAAGTTCGGCTTCAAGAACATCAACCGCGTGGAGTACAAGGGCATCAACCTGGACGTGATTCAGAGCCTGCTGGAAACCAACGCTGTTTCGACTATCGACGCGGGTTACTTCGTGGCGGCTGGTCTGGTGTCGAAGAACGCTAAAATCAAAATCCTGGGTCGCGGCGAGGTTTCGTCAGCCTTGGAAATTCATGCGCACGCCTTCTCGAAATCGGCCATCGAGGCCATTGAGAAAGCAGGTGGCAAAGCGGTAACGCTCTAAGCTAAAGCCGGCAATGAATAAGTTTATCCAAACGATAAAGAACATCTTTGCGATTGAGGATTTGCGCACGCGAATCCTCAATACGCTTTTTTTCATTGCCATCTACCGCCTCGGTTCCTACGTGGTGCTGCCGGGCGTTGACCCCACGCGCCTCACGCAGGGCGCCGAAGGGCTGTTCGGCATTCTAGACACCCTGCTGGGTGGGGCGTTCAGCAATGCCAGCATCTTCGCGCTGGGCATCATGCCCTACATCTCGGCCTCCATTGTGTTGCAACTGCTCACGATTGCTGTGCCGTACTTCCAGAAGCTGCAAAAGGAAGGCCCGTCGGGTCAGAAGAAGATAAACCAGTACACTCGGATGCTCACCATTCCGATTGTACTGGCGCAGTCAGTTGGCTTCATCGCCACGATTAACGCGGAGGCCATCATCGAGCCCGGCACCTTCTTCACCATCTCCACCATGCTCATTATCACGGCGGGCACGCTGTTTTGCATGTGGCTGGGCGAGAAAATCACCGACAAGGGCATTGGCAATGGTATCAGCATGCTGATTATGATTGGCATCGTGTCCCGCCTGCCCGGCGCCATCATCGGCGAAGCGGCAGCCAAGGGTGTGAACAAGTCACTCATCTTTCTGCTGGAGCTAGTGGTGCTGTTCTTAGTAGTGATGGCCGTTATTGTGCTCACGCAGGCCGTGCGCCGCATCACGGTGCAGTACGCCAAGCAAGTGGGTAGCACCACCCAACTTGATGCGCAGCGACAGTTTATCCCGCTGAAAGTGAATGCGGCCGGCGTAATGCCCATCATCTTTGCACAGTCGCTGATGTTTGTGCCCGCCATTGCGGCTTCGGTTTGGCAAAATTCCAGCGAGCTGGCTAACACTATTGGTGTAAAGTTCTCGGATTACACCTCGTGGGAATATAATCTCGTGTTTGCGCTGCTGATTATCATCTTCACTTACTTCTATACTGCCATTAGCGTCAATCCTAACCAGATTGCCGATGACCTGAAGCGTAGTGGCGGCTTCGTGCCAGGTGTTAAGCCGGGCGCGGAGACGTCGGAGCACATTGACGAAATCCTGACTCGCATCACCCTGCCGGGCGCGCTGGCCCTGGCCTTCATTGCCATCTTCCCGGCCCTGGCGCTGGTAATGGGTGTGACCCGGCCGTTCTCGGCCTTTTACGGTGGCACTTCGCTTATCATTATGGTGGGCGTGGTGCTCGATACTGTAAATCAGGTGCAGAGCTATTTGCTGATGCAGCGCTACGACGGCATGATGAAAACCGGTGCCTCGCGGGGACGGACGCAAAACGTGGCCCTGGCCTCGTAAAAAGCAGCTATGGCAACGGGCGTTATTCAGTATAAGACCGAAGAAGAAATAGAATTGATGCGGACCAGCGCCAAGCTGCTGGCCCAGGCCCACGGCGAAGTCGCGGGGTTAATACAAGAAGGAGTTACGCCGCGTCAATTGGACCAGCGTGCCGAGGAGTTTATTCGGGATAGTGGTGCGGCCGGGTCGTTTAAAAACTACCAGGTCGGCAACGCCAAGTTTCCTTATACGCTCTGCTTAAGCCTGAATGATGTGGTGGTGCACGGCTTTGCTACCGATGTGCCGTTGAAAAGCGGCGATATTATCTCGGTGGACTGCGGCGTGTACTACAACGGTTTCCACACCGACAGCGCCTATACCCACGCAGTAGGGGAGGTGTCGGCGGAAGTGCGGGACTTGCTGCGGGAAACCAAAGCATCATTATACCTCGGCATTGAGCAGGCAGTGAGCGGCAACCGGGTCGGTGATATCAGCTACGCTATTCAAAATCACGTTTCCCGCAAGGGATACGGGGTGGTGCGGGAGCTGGTTGGGCACGGGGTAGGGCGCAAATTGCACGAAAAGCCAGATGTGCCGAATTACGGCAAGCGGGGTTCGGGACCGCTGCTGCAAACGGGGATGGTCTTGGCTATCGAGCCAATGATTAACCTGGGCAAGAAGGATGTGATGCAGGACAAGGATGGCTGGACCATTCGGACTCGTGACCGCAAGCCTTCGGCGCACTTCGAGCACACGATAGTAGTTAGAAAAGATAAGGCGGAGATTCTCACGTCTTTCGAATACATAGAAAAAGCAGTTCAGTAGCCCTTATGGCCAAACAAGCCTCGATTGAGCAGGACGGAACCATCCTGGAAGCCCTATCCAATGCCATGTTCCGCGTGGAGCTGGAAAACGGCCACCAACTGATTGCCCACATCTCGGGCAAGATGCGGATGCACTACATCAAAATTCTGCCCGGCGACAAGGTGAAGCTGGAAATGTCGCCTTACGACTTATCGAAGGGCCGGATTAAGTATCGGTATAAGTAATCTGCCCTTTGTAAGCCACATATTTTAGCTCTACATACTGAGATGGAAGAGACTTACGAAGACTATTCGCAGAGTAACCCTGTCGTCTCTAATGTTTGGAAGACGCTAGGCTTCATCCTCCTAGCTTCACTCGCAGTCGGTATCGTAGTTGAATTTGCCTCGGGGACCTTTCATAATATTCCCCTTTTTGCAAAATTTCAGTTATTCATGAGTTCTGCCTTAGGTCGGGCAGTTTCGCTTATCATAATACCTTTGTTAATAGCTGGCTTTAGCAGAGTTATTAGCTCAATTAGAAAAAAGCCCAAATCTAATCTGACTAAGACTTTGTGGATTAGTTGGGGCATTATTGCCGCACTATCCACGCTGGGTCAATTTTGAGTTGATTTAAATTCGAGTTTTCAAACCTGTCTAATTAAGGTTTTAGAGCATTTTGCTTTAATTATCTCGCTTACCATGAAAGTAAAAACCTCCGTCAAGAAGCGCAGCGTGGATTGCAAGATTATCCGCCGCAACGGCAAGCTGTACGTCATCAACAAGAAAAACCCCCGCTTCAAGCAGCGTCAGGGTTAACCATCCCTTTTTTGGAACCCCGGAGCCTTGGGTACTGGTTAGCGCACTTCGCGCCGGCCGCCTTCCAAGTCGCTGCCGGGGTTTCGGTCCGCAAACACATAACTACACACAATGGCTCGTATCGCAGGGGTTGATATCCCGGACAACAAGCGCGGCGAAATCGCCCTGACTTACATTTTTGGCATTGGCCGGTCCAATGCCTCCAAAATCCTGGTGAAAGCCGGCGTTGACGTCAACAAAAAGGTCAAGGACTGGACGGAAGCCGAGTCGACGGAGGTGCGTAACATCATCGCCGCCGAGCACAAGACCGAGGGCGTGTTGCGCTCGGAGGTTCAGCTCAACATCAAGCGTCTGATGGACATTGGCTGCTACCGCGGCCTGCGTCACCGCAAAGGTCTGCCGGTTCGTGGTCAGCGCACCAAGAACAACTCGCGTACCCGCAAGGGCAAGCGCAAGACGGTGGCCGGTAAGAAGAAGGCAACGAAATAATCATTAGCGGGAATCAGGGAGAGTTAAGAGTTAAAAGTTATGAGTTAAAACGGGACTTATTCGCCGACTTTTAACTCTCAACTTTTAACTCTTAACTGACCTAACACCTTCCGCGTTTTTTGCGATAACCAAATGGCACAAAAGAGAAAAGACAAAGCCAAGAAGCGCATTGTCGTCGTTGAGCAGGTGGGCCAGATTCACATCCGCGCCTCGTTCAACAACATCATCATCTCCGTTACCAACAACAACGGGCAGGTGATTTCGTGGGCTTCGGCCGGCAAGATGGGTTTCCGGGGCTCGAAGAAGAACACGCCCTACGCCGCGCAGATGGCCATGACCGACTGCGGCAAAGTAGCCCACGACCTGGGCATGCGCAAGGCGGAAGTATTCGTGAAAGGCCCGGGCGCGGGCCGCGAGTCGGCCATCCGGGCGCTGGGCAACGTGGGTATTGAAGTGACGACTATCCGCGACGTAACGCCGCTGCCGCACAACGGCTGCCGTCCTCCCAAGCGTCGTCGCGTTTAATTATTCACTGCTGATTTACTACCAACATGGCACGTTATACCGGCCCTACCTCTAAGATTGCCCGTCGCTTCGCCGAGCCGATTTTCGGCCCCGACAAGGCGCTCAACAAAAAGAACTATCCTCCCGGCCAGCACGGCCGCGGCCGCCGCAAGAAGCAGTCGGAATACTCCGTGCAGCTGATGGAGAAGCAGAAAGTGAAGTACATGTACGGCATGCTCGAGAAGCAGTTCGAGAACCTGTTTCACAAGGCGGCCACCCTGCCCGGCATCACCGGCGACAACCTGCTGGCCCTGCTGGAGTCGCGCCTCGACAACGTGGTATACCGCTTAGGCATTGCCGGCACTCGCCGCGGCGCTCGTCAGCTGGTCTCGCACCAGCACATCACCGTGAATGGTGAGGTTGTGAACATCCCTTCGTATCGGCTGCGTCCCGGCGACCAGATTGGGGTGCGCGAGAAGTCGAAGTCGCTCGAAGCCATCACGACCAGCCTGACGGTACGCAACGCGCGCGCTTTCTCGTGGCTGGAGTGGGACGGCAAGGAAATGGTAGGCAAGTTCACCAACGCCCCGAGCCGCGACCTGATTCCGGAGAAAATCACGGAACAGCTCATCGTCGAACTGTACTCGAAGTAAGATAACGCCCACAGGAGCGGCCCGGCAACCTGCCGGGCCGCACTTGTGCTTATCGGTTTGCTGCGAGCCAGCAGGGTATCAGGCCGGCGGTTGGCCAACCGCACATTCCGCGCCGACTGCGTTCGGCGCTTTGCCTTGTAACTTTTTAATGCCCCACATATGTCAATCTTAGCTTTTCAAATGCCGGAGAAAGTGGTGATGGAGAAATCCGACAACTACACCGGGACGTTTGAATTTAAGCCGTTGGAGAAGGGCTACGGCGTCACCATCGGCAACGCGCTGCGTCGCATTCTGCTGTCGTCGCTCGAAGGTTTTGCCATTACGTCGGTGCGCACCAACAGCGTGCTGCACGAGTTTTCGACGATAGAAGGCGTGATTGAGGACATGTCCGAAATCATCCTGAACTTGAAAATGGTGCGCTTCAAGAAAGTGAGCGATGCTATCGAGGACAAAATTATGGTGCGTGTGAAAGGTCAGGAGACGTTTTCGGGCGCTGATATTGCCAAGTTTGCCGGCGGCTTCGAGGTGCTAAACCCCGACCACGTGATTTGCCACGTCGACCCGAGCAAGGACCTGGAGTTTGAACTGACCATTGCCCGCGGTCGCGGCTACGTGCCCGCCGACGAGAACAAGCCCGCCGACCAGGTTTTCGGTCAGATTGCCATCGATGCCATCTTCACGCCCATCAAGAACGTGAAGTATAGCATCGAGAACACTCGCGTCGAGCAGAAGACCGACTACGAGCGCCTGCTGCTGGAAATCCAGACTGACGGCTCCATTCACCCGGAGGAAGCCCTGAAAGGTGCCGCTAACATCCTGATTCAGCACTTCGTGCTGTTCTCGGATAACACGATGACCATCGAAGGCAACCGCGCCGCCGCCGAGGAGCCGGTGGACGAGGAAACCCTGGCCATGCGCAAGACCCTGAAGACCTCCCTGGCCGACATGGACCTGAGCGTGCGCGCCTACAACTGCCTGAAAGCGGCCGACATCAAAACTCTCGGCGAACTGGTGCAGCTCGACATGTCGGACATGATGAAATTCCGCAACTTCGGCAAGAAGAGCCTCACCGAGCTGGAAAACCTGGTCGAGGAGAAGGGCCTGACCTTCGGCATGGACCTGGGCAAGTATCGCCTGAACGAAGACTAAGCTAGCATACCGGATGTGCTGAGGCGTGGGCTGGCCCGCGAATCAGCACATCTTTTTTGTCAATACATTTCTTATTTTCCCACAGTGCGCCCTCGGGGCAGCGGTTCTAATGAGGCTTCGGTCCGCCGTGGTCGCCGCCCGCAAGCGCACACTTTAACTCACTTGTCCCATGCGGCACGGTAAAAAAATTAACCACCTCGGGCGCACGACTGCGCACCGTCACGCGATGTTGTCCAACATGGCCACTTCGCTCATCATTAGCAAGCGCGTCACGACGACCGTGGCCAAGGCCAAGGCCCTGCGCCAGTACATCGAACCCCTGCTGACCAAGGCCAAAGACGACACCACGCACTCGCGCCGGACCGTGTTTGCCTCGCTGCAAAACAAAGAGTCCATCAAGGAGCTGTACGGCGACGTAGCCGCCCGCATTGCCAACCGTCCCGGTGGCTACACCCGCATCATCAAGCTGAGCGCCAACCGCGCCGGCGACAACGCCGACATGTGCGTGATTGAGCTGGTGGACTTCAACGAGACCCTGCTGGAGGCGAAGAATGCCGCCGACACCAAAACCACCGGCACGCGCCGCTCGACGCGCCGTCGCGGCAAAGGCGGAGCCGGCAACGAAGCCAACACCTCAGCCACGGAAGTAACTGGCGCCGCTGTAGCTCCGAATGCAATTGTGGACGCCCCGGCTGATGCCGACGTAAAGACCCTGCACAACGATGAAACCCGCGAGGGCGAAGCCGGCACGGACGAGACGCACGGCGTGGCCCCTACGGGCGGCGAGCAGGCATAAGGTTGTTTTTAGTATTGATTGAGGAAGGGACGCGCCGCAAGGTGCGTCCCTTTTTTGTGTAATATATGCGCCTCACTCCCTGCTGGGTGGCGCAAGGGGCAAGCCCGCAGGGGGATGAGGTATGCCTGCTTTGCCGTAGGTTTGTAACTCATTCGTTTAACCCCAAAACGCCGCCTGACATGAGCATTATCACCTCCATCCGCGCCCGCCAGATTTATGATTCGCGGGGCAACCCGACCGTAGAAGTTGACGTGACGACCGATGGTGGCGTGATTGGGCGGGCCGCCGTGCCCAGCGGCGCCAGCACCGGCAAACACGAAGCCGTGGAACTGCGCGACGACGACAAAGCCAAGTATATGGGCAAGGGCGTGCTCAACGCCGTCGAGAACGTAAACACCCGCATTGCCGAGGAGCTGGTGGGCTTCTCGGTGTACGAGCAGGCCCTGCTGGATAAGGTGATGCTGGAGCTGGATGCCACGCCCAACAAGGCCAGCCTGGGCGCCAATGCCATTCTGGGCGTGAGCCTGGCCGTGGCCCGCGCCGCCGCGCAGGAAGCCGGTATGCCGCTCTACCGCTACGTGGGCGGTGTGGGCGCCACCACGCTGCCCGTGCCGATGATGAACATCCTCAACGGCGGCTCACACGCCGACAATTCCATCGACTTCCAGGAGTTCATGATTATGCCCGTGGGGGCGCCCTCGTTTTCGGAGGCGCTGCGCTGGGGCTCGGAGATTTTCCACCACCTCAAGACCGTGCTGAAAAAGCAGGGCCTGAGCACCAATGTGGGCGACGAAGGTGGTTTCGCGCCCAACATTAAATCCAATGAAGACGCCATCAAAGTGGTGCTGCAGGCCATTGAGGTGGCCGGCTACCGCCCGGGCGAGGATGTGATGATTGCTATGGACGCCGCCGTATCCGAGTTCTACGAGGACGGCGTATACCACTTCAAGAAGAGCACCGGCGACAAGCTGACCTCGCAGCAGATGGCCGACTACTGGGCTGATTGGGTCAACAAGTACCCCATCATCAGCATCGAGGATGGCATGGACGAGGACGACTGGGCCGGCTGGAAGCTGCACACCGAAAGCGTAGGTAAGAAGATTCAGCTCGTTGGTGACGACCTGTTCGTGACCAACGTGAACCGCCTGCAGCGCGGCATCGACGAGCATATTGCCAACGCCATCCTCATCAAGGTCAATCAGATTGGCACGCTCACCGAAACCATTGCGGCCGTGAACCTAGGCCGCCGCAACGGCTACAAGAGCATCATGAGCCACCGCTCCGGCGAAACCGAGGACAGCACCATCGCCGACCTGGCCGTGGCCCTGAACACCGGTCAGATTAAGACCGGCTCGGCTTCGCGTTCCGACCGCATGGCCAAGTATAACCAACTCTTGCGCATCGAGGAAGAGCTGGGCGAAGTGGCTTACTTTCCCGGCCGCAAAATGTAATTTGCTTGTCTAGCTTGTTGCTTTAAGAAGCCCACCGGGTACTTACCGGTGGGCTTTTTGCTACATACTATTTGAATTCGATTGTCTTTCAAAAGAACATGAATCAACTTTTACGTTGTGGGCTCTGGTTGCTGTGTTGGCTGCCAGTCTATGGCCAGGCTCAGTCCAGACCTGATTTGGTAGTCGTCGCGCCTTATTCGGTACCTAACTCGGTGCAGGCAGGCAGTATGTACCTAATGTCGGCCGTAATAGAGAATCGGGGCAGTAATGGCTCACAGTTTAACTGTGTAGGCTTCTACCTGTCAACCGATAATCTTTGGGATGCCACAGACAATTACCTTGGGTCGAGTTGCCAAAGTTTGCTCTTTCCAGGGCAATCGGGGCCTTGCAGCATCACGGGGACCATTCCCGCCCTGACGGCCCCCGGCAAGTATTATCTAGTGCTGGTGGCCGACCCTTTAAATGCAGAGCAGGAGTCAGATGAGGCGAATAACGTGGTGGCCTTTGCCGTGATGTAGCGGCCGACGTGCCAATTGTGCTGCCCGATTTAGAGTTGTGGCGGCCTTCTATTGCATTTGCGGCGGTGCCACCGGGCAGGAGTACCGGTTCGTTTACCTTTATCTTTAACCGCGGTCCTGGTGCGGTGGTGGGGTACGAAATAGGCTTCTATTTATCGGCCGATACCGTGTTTTCCGTTAGCGACGATGTGGCTCTGGGGTTTGTCACGAGTGGCGCCCTTGTGGCCAATAACGGAACCGTTCACTCAGCGCCCGTGCTGAAAGTGCCCGTAACCACGCCGCCCGGCAATTACTACCTGTTGTTGGTAGTGGACCCGCGCAACGTGGTGGCGGAATCAAACGAAAACAACAATTCACGGGCGCTAGCCCTGCGGGTAACGGGCTTGGCTACCGCCACGACGTCGTCAGCCGCCGTGGCGCTGGTGGAGGTGTACCCTAACCCCGTGGAGCAGGGGGAACTGCTGGCAATTAAATGGCCGGGCTCCCCAACAGAGCAGCGGATGGAAATTGGGCTTTATAACGCATTAGGCCAGCTAGTAAGCGGGCGGCAGGTTCAATTAGCAGGGCAGTCAGCGTATCTCGAAACGCAGCACCTGCCGGCTGGCCTATATTTCTTGCGCGGCTCTACTAGCCGGATAGCCACCACACGCCGGATTCTGATTAAGTAGGGCGTGCGATTAGAAATATCTCTGGCAGCTTTTCGAGCGCACACGGGTCGTTAGGCGAGGCACCGCGAACCGAAGAATTGTCTTCGTATCAGCGCCCATATAAAACTGCCCTACTAAATTGTGGACAGGACATCATTCTACTAGGGTAGAAGGAAGCTTATACCTTTACGCCATGCAACTTCCCACTTTTCTAGCGCCCATTTTGCGCGTGGTGCGCAGCTTCTATTTTCTCGCCGGCGGAGCGTTTCTGGTCTGGATGCTGGTCTTCGACGCCAACGACCTGGGCAAGCAGTACGACATGTACCGCAAGTGGCAGGACCTGCGCGACGAAAAACAGTACTACCTCGACAACATTGAAGTAGTGAAAAAAGAGCGCGCCGAGCTGATGAGCAGCCCGGCCCTGCTGGAAAAATTCGCCCGCGAAAAATACCTGATGAAGCGCCCCGGCGAAGACGTATTCGTGCTGGTGCCCCAGGAAGAAAAGCCATGAAGCAGCCCACCTGGATAGGTCACGCGCTGGCCCTGACGCTATGCCTGGGCCTGGCCGGCGCCGCCTGCCAGCCTGAAACAGCAGCGCGCAAAAACTCGCAGGTGCAGGTGGCGCAGCAGTTTCTGCTGGAAGTGCTTGGGCAAAACCCCAGCCGCGCCTACCCCCTGCTGGCCCCGGCGACCCGCGAAAAACTAACCTTGGCCGAGTTTCAGGCCCAGGCGCAGCCGCTGGCAGCCCTGGGTGCGCGGCGCGGCACTGCTATCGAGCTGTACAAGCTGGGCGCCCGCTTGCCGGCCGACGCCGGGCAGCAAACCGAATACTTCGTGGCCTTCGCCTGGGCCGCTGACTCCGCGTCGGCCCGGCGCCTGCCCGCCGAGTGGCTCGAAGTTACCTTCCCGGACACCGCTTCGCGGCAGATACAGGGCTTTTGGGTGCGCGGCCGCCGGTAACCTAAGCTGCCCCGCTTCGCGGGTTTAGCGCCACGAAGCGGGGCGACATTTGGGCTTTCGAGAACTATTCTGACAGTACAAAACTGCGTTTGTACTCATTTGTGCGTGCCAGCAGGGGGCGAACAGGGCAGGGCGGCGTTTAAATAATTTTCTTGCCCGCCATGGCCTGCTTGATGGAAATATCCATCACCCGCTCGGCGTATGGGCGCGTCAGTTCGTCCAGCGCGTCCATTTGCTTTAGAATGGGGTCGCGGTCGGAGCCTTGCAGGGCCTGGCGCAGCAGCTGCACCTGCGCGTCGGTGGCGCTGGTTTCCTCGGCCGTCAGATGCTGGACGTTTTTGCGGGTGAAGCTCTCCACCTGGTACAAAAGCTGCTCGGCGGCGGTGCGGGCCTCGATGAGCAGGCGGGCGGCCATATCCTCTTTCGCATTGACCAGCGAGTCCATCAGCATCTGCTCGACCTGCTGGTCGGTGAGGCCGTACTGGGGCTTGATTTCAACCTGCTGCCGGGTGCCGGAGCGCAGCTCCACGGCTTCCACCTGCAGGATGCCGTCGGCGTTGAGCAGGAAGTTGACATCGACCTTGGGCAGGCCGGCGGGCATGGCCGGAATACCGCTGAGGATGAACTCGCCGAGCTTGCGGTTTTCGCGCACTAAATCCCGCTCGCCCTGATACACGCCGATTTTCAGGTTTACCTGCCCGTCCACGCTCGTCGTGTACTGCCGGCCAGCCTTGGTCGGGATTTTAGAATTGCGTGGAATGATGGGGTCAAGCAGGCCGCCCAGGGTTTCGATGCCCAGCGTGAGCGGCGTCACGTCGAGCAAGAGCACGTCGCGGCGGTTGCCGGCCAGGATGTCGGCCTGAATAGCCGCGCCCAATGCCACCACCTCATCCGGGTTCAAGGAATTGTTGGCGGGCTGGCCAAAGAACTCCGATACCATTTTCACCACCAGCGGCACGCGGGTCGAGCCTCCCACCAGCAGCACGGCGTCGAGCTTTTGGTCGCCTAGCTTGGCATCCTGCACGGCCTGCTGGCAGGCGGCGATGGTGCGCTGCACGAGCGGGCGAATGAGGTCGTTGAATTCGGTTTTGGTCAGGGTCACGGCGTATACCTGCCCGGCGGCGTCGCTGAGCTGGGTTGTGAAGTCGTCGTGCTGGCTGAGGTACTTCTTAGCCATTTCGGCGGCCAGGCGCAGCTGCTGCAACTCGGGCTCGGTGGCGAAGGCGGCGGGCAGCGAGTGGGCGGTTTGCCAGTGCTCGAGCACGGCGCGGTCCAGGTCGTCGCCGCCCAGCCAGGTGTCGCCGTGGGTGCTGAGCACCTCGAAGATACCCTGCTGGATGCGCAGGATGGAGATGTCAAAGGTGCCGCCGCCGAGGTCGTACACGGCCACGGTCTTCGTCTCGTTCGGGTCCAGCCCGATGCCGTAGGCCAGGGCGGCGGCGGTGGGCTCGTTCACGATGCGCAAAACTTCCAGGCCCGCCAGGCGGCCGGCGTCGCGGGTGGCCTGGCGCTGGGAGTCGTTGAAATAAGCCGGCACGGTGATGACGGCACGGTTTACGGGCGTTTTCAGAGCGTGCTCGGCGCGGGCCTTCAGCTCCCGCAGAATCAGGGCCGACAGCTCGATGGGAGAGTAGAACCGTTCCCCGACCCGGATTTTCACTAGGCCCTCGGAGTTGTCGTCAATCACCTGATAGCCCAACTGCCC